>JASHPC010000019.1 GCA_030038335.1 Vulcanimicrobiota bacterium | reverse complement strand
GGTGGCCGTGCAACGTCTTTCGAGATCGGAGGCGTTGAAGTCGATAACGGCCAGCACGTATTTCTCGGTTGCTGCACCGAGTTTCGAAACTTCGTGCAACGGGTGGGCATGGAGGAGACGCTCCATCTGCAGGATCGCTTCGACGCACTCGTCATCGAAAAAGGGGGCAAGAGATCGCGACTGCGGGCGGCGATGCTTCCCGCGCCGTGGCACTTGGTTGCGTCTTTCGCGACGTTTGCTCTCCTCGGAGCGAGATCGAAGCTAGAGATCGTGCGCGCGCTCGTGGCGGCGAAACGCGACGGCGAAACCTCCGCCGAAAGTTTTGCGCAGTGGTTGCGGCGACACGGGCAGGGCGAGGAGGCGATGCGGGTCTTCTGGACGCCGTTCTTCGTCCCGGCGCTCAACGTGCCGCTCGACGAGATGGATGCTCGCGAAGCGATATTCACGCTGCGCACCGCGTTCTTGAGCGATGCTCGAGCCGCGCGCTTCGGCTACTCGACGGTGCCGCTCGCGCGAGTTGCCGAAGCAGCGGCTCGCCGGGCGACGCGCGTTCACCGCTCGACCTCCGTCGCGTCCCTCGAGCTTGATGAAGATGGCTCGCGCGTGCGCGCATTGAGAACCGTGCCGGGCGAACGGGCGGAGTTCGACGCCTTCGTTCTCGCGCTTACGCCGCCGCAGCTCGCTCGTCTCTTGGGCGATACGGCGGTGTACGGACTCTCCTCGCTCGACGCGTACACGCCTCACCCGATCATCGACGTGCACTTGCGACATACGTTCCTCGACGCGAGCGAGTTCGATTTCGCGGCGCTCGTAGGATCGGCCGTGCAATGGATATTCAGGAAAGGTGACGGGTATCTCGTTTGCAGCATGAGTGCAGCCGACGAGTATTTGCGCCGTTCGACGGGCGACCTCGTCGAGCTCGCATGGCAAGAAGTGCGCGCGGCGCTGCCGTTCCTGCGTCACGCCTTCCTCACGGACTCTGCGGTGACGCGTAACGCCGAAGCGACATTCTCCGCCCCGGCCGATCTCGAGCGCCCGGGGCCGCAGACCGCACGCGCAAACGTCGTCGTCGCCGGAGCGTGGACTGCGACGGGGTGGCCGGATACGATGGAGTCCGCCGTGCGCAGCGGTTTCGCGGCCGCGCAGCGCATATTGGCCGAGGAGCCCTACGATCGTAGGGCCAGAGGCCCGCAGAGAAAATCCAGCCTCGCGTCGCAGTATGGAGGGAATGAGAGCGCGTAGCGCGGTCGCGGACGCCACCGAGTGGCTCCTTTCGCGACAGAACCCCGCCGGCTGGTGGTTCGGCGAGCTCGAGACAAACGTGACGATGACCGCCGAGCACGTTCTGCTCATGCGTTTCTTGGGCGTCGGGCTGGACGCGATTCGCGAAGGCGCCGTCGAGCATATTCTGCGCAACCAACGCGAAGACGGCTCGTGGGGACTGTACTACGAAGCTCCCGCCGACGTCAGTACGACGATCGAAGCATACGCGGCGCTCAGAGTCCTCGGCGTCGACCCGAACTCTGCTGCGATGCGCAAGGCGTTGAAGGTTATTCTCGACCTCGGCGGCGTCGCGCGCGCGCGCGTCTTCACGAAGATCTGGCTCGCGCTCTTCGGCAAGTATCCATGGGACGGAATTCCGACGATGCCGCCGGAGATGATATTTCTTCCGCCGTGGATTCCGTTCAATCTCTACGACTACGCGTGCTGGGCTCGCGGAACCGTCGCGCCGCTCGCGATCGTCATCTCGCGGCGTCCTACTCGCGATCTCGGCGTCGCGCTCAGCGAAGTCGTGCTCGAAGGTACCGAGGCCGATCTCCATCGCGTCCAAGGTCACGGTTTCTTCTTGTGGCTCGACAAGGCGCTGAAGCTCTACGAGATGCTTCCGATAAAACCAGGGCGGCAGATCGCGCGCAATCGGCTCGCCGCTTGGGTCGTCGATCGGCAAGAGGCTGACGGCGGATGGGGCGGGATTCAACCGCCGTGGGTGTACTCACTCATCGCGCTCAATCTCGAAGGGATGCAAAACGATCATCCCGTGATGCGCAAAGGGCTACAGGGCCTCGACGGCTTCGCATTGCACGACGATGCAAACGGATGGCGTTTGCAAGCGTGCATGTCGCCGGTCTGGGACACGGCATGGGCGATTCTCGCGTTACGCGCCGCCGGCGTTCCGCGCTCGCATCCCGCAATTCGCAGCGCCGTGCGGTGGTTGGTCGACGAGCAGATCACCGGAGGCGGTGACTGGCAAATTCGTTGCAAGGGCGTCGAGTGCGGTGGCTGGGCGTTCGAGTTTCACAACGACATCTACCCGGACATCGACGACACCGCGCTCGTCGTGCTCGCACTACTGCGAGGCGGCATCGAAGGCGAGGTTCGCGATGCCGTCGCGCGCGCGCGCGCGTGGGTCGTCGCGATGCGTTCTTCCAACGGAGCGTGGGCCGCGTTCGACCGCGACAACTATCGCGAACTTCTCTACCGGCTTCCCTTCGCGGACTTCGGCGCGTTCATCGACCCTCCAACTGAAGACGTGACGGCGCACGTTCTCGAGATGCTCGCTGCGCTCGGAAGCGACGAACGCGATCCCGCCGTCGCGAGCGGCATGACGTATCTTCGAGCGACGCAGAAGGCGGGCGGAAACTGGTACGGGCGTTGGGGCGTCAATCACATCTACGGAACGTGGTGCACGATCGCCGCGCTCACCGCACTCGGGGCCGGCAAAGACATGGTGTCGCGCGCGATCGAATGGCTGTGCGAGCGTCAGAACGCCGACGGCGGTTGGGGCGAAACGTGCCACACGTACACGGACGAGTCGTTTGCGGGCGTCGGAAACAGCACACCGTCGCAAACGGCGTGGGCGGTCCTCTCCTTTCAGGCGGCAGGCCTTCACGGGCACGAAGCATGTCTTCGAGGCCTGGCATACCTGCGCGACGAGCAGCGCGCCGACGGCACGTGGTGGGAGCCGTACTATACCGGCACCGGGTTCCCGCGCGACTTCTACATCAACTACCATCTGTACCGGCATCTCTTTCCGATGATGGCGCTCGCGAACGACGAAGCGCGCCATACGCGCGGCGTGACCGAGCGCGAGGAGATCGCGCGCCCGATCTGAGCGCTGAGGCCAGGGTTCAGCCTCGCGCGGGTGCAACTAAGGCTCTATGAGCATGCCGCTGAAGCAGAAACTCACAATCGGAAAGTACATCTTCGGGAAGCGCCTGCGCGGCATCAAGAAGTTTCCGCTCGTCCTCGAGCTCGAGCCGCTTCTCCAGTGCAACCTGGCGTGCGCCGGGTGCGGAAAGATCCAGCATCCAAACGACATCTTGCGCAGGCGTCTCTCCGTCGACGAATGCGTCGCCGCCGTTGAAGAGTGCGGCGCCCCGATCGTCTCGATAGCGGGCGGCGAGCCGCTCATTCACGATCAGATGCCGCAGATCGTCGAAGCGCTCGTCAAGCGCGGCAAGTTCGTCATTCTCTGCACGAACGCGCTCCTGCTGAAAAAGAAGATCGATCTCTTCAAGCCCTCGATTCACTTCGTGTGGATGATCCACATGGACGGCCTACGAGACCGCCACGACCAGTCGGTCTGCCGCGACGGCGTCTTCGACAAGGCCGTCGAGGCGATCAAGCTCGCGAAGGAGCGTGGCTTCCGCGTCTTCACGAACACGACGTTTTTCAACCAAGACGATCCGGCGTCGATTCGCGCAGTGCTCGACTATCTCAATGACGATCTCAACGTGGACATGATGCAGATCTCCCCGGCGTATGCCTATGAGAAGGCGCCCGATCAGGAGCACTTCCTCGGCGTCGAAGAGACGCGCAAGATCTTTCGTCAAGCGTTCGCCGATGGAAAACGGAAGAAGTGGCGTCTCAACCACAGTCCCGTCTATCTCGATTTCCTCGAAGGTAAGGTCGACTTCGAGTGCACGCCGTGGGGTATTCCGTGCTACACGGTCTTTGGGTGGCAGCGTCCCTGCTATCTGATGAGCGATGCTCCATACGCCAAGACGTACAAGGAGCTTCTCGACGAGACTGACTGGTCGAAGTTCGGCCGCGGGCGAAACGACAAGTGCGACAACTGCATGGCGCATTGCGGATACGAGCCCACCGCCGTCGCGGTGACGACGAGCTCCATCAAGGAAAGCATTCGCGCGGCGTTCGCGCACTAGCGCGCTTTCGACCGGTGTCAACGGTCTTTCTCACGGGCGCCACGGGCTTCGTCGGCAGCCACGTGCTCCGCGAGCTGCGCGTCGCGGGCTACGACGTTCGCGCTCTCGTTCGCGCAGCGCAATGCCCAGCCGCCTCGAGCGCCGGCGTCGAATACGTCGTCGGCGATTTGCGCGAGCCGGGCGCGCTAGCGCGCGCGCTGGACGGCTGCAAGTACGTCGTGCATTGCGGCGCGCTCTACTCGTTTGCCCCGAGCGCGCGAGCCGAGATGCATCGCGTCAACGTCGTGGGAACCATCGGTCTCCTCGAGGCCGCGCGCATCGCAGGCGTCGAACGCGCCGTCGTCACGTCGAGCTCGGCAACGCTTCACGAGCACGCGCAGAGCGGTTCCGCATCCGCATATCATCGCTCAAAGGTGGAGCAGGAGCGCGCGGCGCTCGCCGCGCGCGTACCGGCGGTCGTCGTGCTTCCAACTGCGCCGATGGGACCTGGCGACGCAAAGCCGACTCCCACCGGACGGCTCGTGCGTGATTTTACGCTTGGGAAGATCGGCGTCGCGCCGCCACGAGGCGGCATGAACGTCGTCGCCGTCGAGGAGGTCGCGCGCGCGCACGTTGCGGCGCTCGAACGCGGAAAGCCGCGCCGGCGCTACGTCGTCGGAGGCGAGAACCTGACCTTCGACGAGATCTGGGCGCTGCTCGCACGGGCCACGGGGCGTCGCAATCCGCGCGTGCGCGTGCCGTATCCAGTCATGTTCGTCGCGGGGTGTATCGACGAGATGCGCTGCCGCTACGTGCAGAAGCAGGCGGAGCCGACGATTCCGCTTGAAGGCTTGCGCATGTCGCGGGAATACATGTTCGTCGATTCCGCGCCCGCGCGCGTCGAGCTCGGACTCGACGCGCCGGAACCCGCGAGCTCGACGATCGCGCGCGCCGTCGAATGGTATCGCGCGAACGCCCGGTAGTCATCGCGGCGACTGGCGTCGAGGCGCGCGCGTTACGCACCGCAGCGCCCGGCGTGCGGATCGTCGAGTGCGGCATCGCTTTCGCGCGACGCAGCCCGGATTCACTTGGGACGACGGTGATCTCGTGCGGTCTCGCGGGAGGATTGCGGCGCGACCTGCCAAGCGGGACGGTCGTCGTCGCGGACCGCGTGCGCCGAACAGACGGAACGTCGCTAACGTGCGATCGCGCGCTCGTGCTGCAACTGACCGTCGCGGCGCGAAAGCTCGGTCATGAGCCCGTCGTCGCGCCGATCGTCACGACCGGGACGCTCGTAACCGGCGCCGAGCGCGAACGCTGGGCGAGTGAAGGCTACGCGGCCGCGGATATGGAGAGCGGTCTCGTCGTTGCACCGCGAGTCGGCGTCGTGCGCGTCATTTTGGATACGCCTCAGCGCGAACTTTCGCCGGCGTGGGCGCATCCCTCGAGCGCGTTGCTCAATCCGTTGCTGTGGCCGCAAGCAATGCAGCTCGCCCGCAATGCACCGCGCTGCGCCGCCATTGCCGCGGCAGTCGTCGCGTTGGCATGGCCTTCGTGAAGAGACTCGTCGTCACCGCCGACGACTTTGGCGCGTCGACGGCGATCAACGAAGCCGTCGAGCGCGCGCACCGTGAAGGTATCCTAACAGCGGCGAGCCTCATGGTCGGCGAGAGCGCGGCGGCGGATGCGATCGAGCGCGCCCGTTCGATGCCGAATCTTGGCTTGGGGCTGCACCTCGCGCTCACGAACGCGCGGCCCGTGCTTCCACCGGAACGCGTCCCGACTTGGTCGACCGCAACGGTTGCTTCGAC
>JASHPC010000220.1 GCA_030038335.1 Vulcanimicrobiota bacterium | reverse complement strand
ACGCGCGCATCGCCGTGCAGATCGTCGTGAACTACGAAGAGGGCTCCGAGTATTCGATTCCCGACGGCGACGGACGCTCCGAGACGTATCTGACCGAAGTTCCCGGAGCCTCGCTCGGCCCGGGAAAGCGCGACCTCATCGTCGAGTCGATCTACGAGTACGGCAGCCGTGCCGGGTTTTGGCGTCTCATGCGCATCTTCGCAGAGCGCAACGTGCACGTCACGGTCTTCGCAGCGGCGCTCGCGCTCGAGCGCAATCCGGAGGCTGCGCGCGCCGTTCGCGAAGCCGGGCACGAAGTCTGCTCGCACGGACGCCGATGGGTCGACTTCTCGAGCATGAGCGAAGCGCAGGAACGTTCCGAGATGCGCGACGCGATCGCGTCGATCGAGCGAACGACCGGCGAACGTCCGTACGGATGGTATTGCCGGTACGCTCCGAGTGAGAACACGCGACGACTCGTCGTCGAGGAGGGTGGCTTTCTCTACGACTCCGACGCGTACAACGACGACCTTCCGTATTGGACGAAGGTCTCGGGAAAGAACCACCTCGTTATCCCGTACACGCTCGACGTGAACGACATGAAGTTCTCGGTCGCACCCGGCTTCGCGTCGCCGTCAGGATACTTTGAGTACATGCGCGACGCGTTCGACGTGCTCTATCGCGAGGGCGCGACGCAACCGAAGATGCTCTCCGTCGGATTGCATTGCAGGCTCGCCGGCCGTCCAGGCCGCGCCGCCGCCCTCGAACGCTTTCTCGACCACGTGCTCGCGCACGATCGCGTCTGGATTTGCCGCCGCGTCGACATCGCACGCCATTGGATCGCGGAGCACCCGGCGCAATGAGTACGGTCGTCGAACGGCTGGCGGAACTTTCGCAAATCGGCCGAGGCGAAAACGGCATCGACCGTCCGCTGGCTTCGCGCGGCGATCGCCTCGCTCGCGAGCTCTTCGCCAAGTGGGCGCGATCTCACAAGTATGCGCTCACGCAGGACAGAGTCGGCAACGTCTTCGCCCGGCGCAGCGGAGCGCGCGATGACGCGCGACCGATCCTCGTCGGTTCGCATCTCGACACCGTGCCGACTGGCGGCGCGTACGACGGCGCGTATGGCGTCGTCGCAGCGATCTGTGCGCTCGACGAGCTCGAAGCGAACGAAACGCGAACCGAGCATCCCATTGAAGCCGTCGCGTGGGCAGGCGAAGAGGGAGCGCGCTTCCCGCTCGGATGTTTGGGAAGTTCCGTCTTTACGGGCGCCTGCGACCTGGAAAAGACGCTCTCGCTCGCGGATGCCGACGGCACCACGCTGCGCGACGCGCTCGCGTCGCGCGAAACGGGTCTGCTCGATCGCGTGCCGATTCGCGAAGAGACGCGGCTTTCCGCATATCTGGAGATTCACATCGAGCAGGGGCCCGTTCTCGAGCGCGAAGGTGTGCCGCTTGGGATCGTGACGTCGATCGCGGGGCAGCGGCGGTATCGCGTCGCCGTCCAAGGCACGAGCGGTCACGCGGGAACGGTGCCGATGGCGCGCCGCGGCGACGCGCTCTGCGCAGCTTCCGAGATCATCCTCGATCTCGAACGCGCGGCGATCGCGATCGGCGAGACCGTCGCCACCGTCGGCATGTTCGTCGTCGAGCCGAACGCCGCGAACGTCATTCCCGGGCGCGCACGCTTCTCCGTCGATATCCGCTCTCCGGATGACGCAAAGATCGATGCCGTAGAAAGCGCATTACGCGAGAGCGCGGGCCGCGCGAACGCGCGCAGGCGCGTTAGCGCGTCGATCGAGCGCCTCGAAGCTCGCGCTCCGGCGCCAATGGATTCGAAGCTGCGTGCCGCGATCGCGCGCGCAATCACGGCTATGGGCGAACGCGCAATCGATCTTCCGAGCGGCGCGGGGCACGACGCGATGTGCCTGTGCCGCATCGCGCCGACGGCGATGATCTTCGTGCCGTCGATCGGCGGAAAGAGCCACGTCGCCGAAGAGGAGACCGCGCCGGAAGATTTGGAACGCGGCGTTGCGGCGCTCACCGCATCGATCGTCGAAGTCGACAAGTTCGTCATTTAGAAAGGACGTATGCGTTTTTTCATCTGTGGCTCCGCGCTTCGCGGGCAACCGGATCACGAGAATCTCGGCAACGCGCAGTTCGTGTCGGCGGCGAGAACGGCTCCCAAGTATCGCTTACACTCCGTGAAGAACGGCTGGCACCCCGGCATCTACGAAGTTCCCAGCGGCGGCATCTCCATTCCCGGCGAGCTCTACGAGCTCAGCGACGCGCAGTACCACCGCCTTCTCGCGGGCGAACCGCCGGACATGTACGAGGAGCAGATCGAGCTGGACGACGGCTCGCATGTCTCGGCAATGCTCTATCCGCGCGAACTCATCGAAAAGAATGGTGATCCGGATATCTCGCATTTCGGCGGCTGGGCCAATTACAAACTGTCATCCCGAGCGTAGCGCACCGCTTGTCATGGTGAGCGTAGGCGCGTAGCGCCGAAGTCGAACCACCGCTTAACTCCCGCGGTACGTGCTGTAGCCCCACGGCGAGAGCAACAACGGCACGTGATAGCGCGCGGAAGCATCGCTGACGCGAAATTGAACCGGCATGTCCGTGTAGAAACTGGGAACGTCGTGGTGCGCGAAGTATGCGCCCGCGTGAAAGACGAGCTCGTACGTGCCGCTTTCTAAGTCGCCGCCAAAAGGCGCGGCGACGCGTCCGTCGGCGTCGGTCAAAGCGTTTGCAACGAGCGCGCGGTCGTCACCGTTGATTCTATAAAGTGAAATAGCCAGCTCCGCGGCCGGCGCTCCGCGCGCGAGGTCGAGAACGTGCGTCGATAGCGGCATCAGATTTTAGCCCCCTGCGCGATCCACGCGCCGATTTCGTTGCGTTCCTGTTGTGTCATGCCCGTAACGTTCCCGAGCGGCATCGCGTGCGTCGCGACCGCTTGTTCCTGGACGCGCTGCGCGTTCGCATGAATGTGCGCCGGCGTGTCGAGGAGTACGCCGTCCGGCGCCGAGGCAAAGCCGGACTCGGTCGGGTGCGCCGAGTGGCACACCGCGCAGCGCTGCGCGAAGACAGGCGCTACTTGCGCAAAGGCGACAGGCGATGCTGAAGCCGTCGGCCGCGGCACGATGAGGAGCGCAGCCGCCGCGATGAGTGCGAACGCCGCGAGCGGCAGCACCCAGACGAGACGTTTGCCGTATCGCTCGTGACTGAGAATGAAGAAGTACCGCACGAGCACGCCGGCGATGCCGAGTGCAACGAGCACGATCCATCCGTACCGGCTCTGGTATGCCATCGGGTAGTGCCCGCTGATCATCGTGAAAAGAACGGGCAGCGTCAGGTACGTGTTGTGCACCGAGCGCATCTTACCGCGCAGTCCGGGAACCGGGTCGACGGGCTCCCCGGCGCGGATCTGCGCGAGCATCTTACGCTGTCCGGGAATGATGACGTGCGCGACGTTCGCGACCATGATCGTGCCAATGATGGCGCCGACGTGCAAATATGCAGCCTGCGCGCTGAAGACGTGCGACAATCCCCACGCGCAGAACGCGAGAAACACGAAGACCGCAGCACCGAGCAGCAGCGGCTTCTTCTCCAACACGTGGCAGAGCGTGTCGTAGACGAGCCATCCGAAGACGAGCGACCCGAAGCTGATGAGAATCGCCTGCCACGGCTGCAGCGCCATGACGCTCGGGTCGATGAGAAACGTCGACGCGCCGACCCAATAGACGAGTGCCAGCATCGCAACGCCCGAAATCCACGTCGTGTACGCTTCCCACTTGAACCAATGGAGATTCTCCGGCAAAGGCTCGCTCGTCGGTCCAGTGAGATACTTTTGATTGTGGTAAAAACCGCCGCCGTGCACCGACCACAGCTCGCCGAGCACGCCACCTGCCGTATCGGTTTCGTGACGCGGCCGCATCAAGTTGTCGTCGAGCCAGACGAAGTAGAACGACGTCCCGATCCACGCGACACCGGCGGTAAAGTGCAGCCAGCGCACGATAAGGTCCAGCCACTCGATGACGTACGCACTCATGCCGTCACCGCGTCATAAAGACGTAGACGCGCAATCTTTCCGATCTCGCGCAGCGCCGTGCCGATCTCGTCGTCACGCTCGTTTGACAGACGCCGTTCGAGCGCGTCGAGAATCGACTGTTTCGTCTGCTCGCGCGCGCAGATGACGAACGGAAATCCGAAACGCGCTCGATATGCCGCGTTCAGCGCATCAAATCGCGCGATCTCCTGCGGTGAAAGGCGGTCGAGCCCAGCGGCACTCTGCTCTTCCGACGAAGACGCCGTCAGACGTCCCTCGCGCGCAACGCGCCCGGCGAGGTCGGGATGCGCTGCGATGAGCGCAATGCGCCTTTCGGGTGAAGCCTGCGCGACGGCCGCAAGCATCGCGGCAAGCAACGCGTCGGTGCTCGCAAACGGGCGGTTCTCCCACGCCTCCTCGGCGACCCACGGCGATTGCTCAAAAGTGAATCCGACCGCCGCGACGAAAGCGGCGCGGTCGGCAGCATTGAGCTGCACAATCGTTCCTACCATAGAGTAGGGGAGAGATTCGCTGCGATGGCCACGCTCCTTCTCCGTCACGCCGCATTACTTGCGACGTTCGACGACGACGAACGCGTCTTCGAGGACGGCGCGCTCTTTGCGCGCGATGGCGTCATCGAATCCGTCGGCCTCACGAGCGATCTTCCAGCCGACGCCGACGAGGTCATCGACGCAACCGGCATGGTCGTCACCCCCGGCCTCATCTGCACGCATCACCATTTCTACCAAACGCTCACGCGCAACGTTCCCGCAGCGCAGAACGCAGAACTCTTCGAATGGCTCGTGACGCTCTACCCGATTTGGTCGCGACTCGATGCCGAAGCAATCCGCACGAGTACCGCCGTCGCAATCGCGGAGCTCATGCTCTCGGGCTGCACGACCGCGGCCGACCATTGTTATATTTGGCCAAACGGCGCCCGCATCGACGACGAGATCGACGTCGCGAGATCGATGGGATTTCGGCTGCACGCATCGCGTGGATCGATGTCGATCGGCACGTCGAAAGGAGGCCTTCCTCCGGATAGCGTCGTCGAAAACGAGGACGCCATCATGACCGACTGCGCGCGGGTCGTACGCGCGTATCACGATCCACAGCGCTTTGCGATGACGCGTATTGTCGTCGCGCCCTGCTCGCCGTTCTCCGTCTCTCCCGAGCTCATGCGCGAGAGCGCGTCGTTTGCGCGTGCGAATGGGGTAACGCTTCACACCCATCTCTGCGAAACGATCGACGAGGAACGTTACTGCCTCGAGCACTTCAACCAGCGGCCCGTTGCATTCGCAGAATCGCTCGGCTGGTGCGGCGACAACGTCTGGTTCGCACACGCGATCCATATGCGACGTGAAGAGATCGAGCGTCTCGGAGCGTCTAGGACGGGCGTCGCGCACTGTCCGACATCGAACATGCGGCTCGGTTCGGGCGCCGCGCCGCTTCGGCATCAGCTCGGAAGCGGCATGCGCGTCGGGCTCGGCGTCGATGGCTCGGCGTCAAACGACGGAAGCCACATGCTCGACGAAGCGCGGCACGCAATGCTCCTTCAGCGCACCGCGCGCGCGTTACTTCCGGATCAGGGAGCGATGCTCACGGCCCGTGAAGCGCTAAGGCTCGCAACGCGCGGTGGAGCTGCCGTTCTAGGGCGTGACGACATCGGAACACTTGCTCCAAATATGGCCGCGGATTTCATCGGCGTTCGCATCGACTCCATTGAGACGGCTGGCGCTCTGCATGACCCACTCGCGGCACTTCTCTTCTGCCGAATACCGCGCGTGGACTTGAACGTCATTGCCGGGCGGGCGCGCGTTAGAGACGGAGTACTCGTCGACGTGGCCATGCCTTCGCTTATCGCAAAGCAAAACGCAATTGCGCGCAGCTTGATCCAAGCAGAATGACTACGACCTACCGGCCCACGCGAGCAGCGCCTCCAGCTCCTCCGGCGCGCAGTAGCGTCGCCCAAGCTGCTCAAGCGGATCTCTACCCTAGCCGCCGGCGCTAGAGTTTACAGCTAATCTACGGCGCCTCGAAGCGCCGGAGAGAAGGTATTGAGCATAACACGTCAGACACCATCAATCTTTCTCGGCTGCGTGCGCGAAAGCATTTCGCGCGAAGATGTCCATTGAATCTCACTGGCGATAATAAACCGCGAAAATGTCACGCCGGACCACCAAAGAGCATCACTAGGCCGTTTTCCAGTCCCTGACGGCGAGCCAAATGAGGGCAGCGGTTACCACCAAGAGGCCAAGTACGAGCCCGACGTATTCAGCCCAAATCCACGCCAGCGGTGGAACGAGCGCCGACAATGACAGTAACGCGATACCGCCCCAGCTCGCAAACGCGTTTGAAGACTGCGCGGGGCTAATGACTCGTGCCTCGAGTGAGATAGCGAAGGGACACAACAGATAAATCCCAATGGCTATGGCGATTGCGGGAAAAGCTGCAACGCCCCACGACCTCCTGACAAGCCAGTAAACGCCTAAGGGCACGCCGACTGCTAGCGCATTTGCAGCAACCAGCGACCATCCGTTCGTTGCGAGCTGTGCTACGCATAACCCCGGAAGCCAAAACGACACGCCGCCTACAACAATTGTGATCAATTGGCGTACCATTTTCATAGGTTATATTAACTGACCCTGAACCAGAATTCTGGACCGGCGGGACTCGCGAAAAGTCGGCAAAATCACTCCCCGACATCCGGAGGTTTTGCCCGTGCGAAAACGCCACTCCCCCGAACAGATCGCTGCCGCTCTGCGACAGGCTGACGCCGGCACGCCGGTCGGCGAAATCGTTCGCAAGCTCGGCATTCACGAGAATACGCTCTACACGTGGAAGCGTCGCTTTGGAGGCTTAGGGACGCCGGAGATCCGCGAGCTGCGCCAACTGCGCGAAGAGAACACGAAGCTCAAGCAGATCGTCGCCGACCTCAGCCACGACCGTAAAATGCTTCAGGAGATCATCTCAAAAAAACTGTAAAGCCGGCGCATCAGCGCGAACGCGTCGGCATGCTGGTCGCGAGCTTTGGAGTCGGTGTTCGGCGAGCCTGCGATGTGATTCAGTTCAATCGCGCGACGTACTATTGCAAATCCAAGGCAGCCCCATTCAACGGGATGCTGCGCGAACGCATCAAGGAGATCGCAGCGGCCCGAGTGCGGTACGGATACCGCCGAGTCGGTGTGCTGCTCCGCCGTGAGGGCCTCAGGGTCAACGACAAGCGCGTCTACCGCCTCTACGCCCTTGAGGGACTGAGTTTACGGGCGAAACTGCCGCATCGCCGCCGCGCGGCGACGCCGCGATCGCAGCGGTTCATACCGCAGAGAATCAACGATGTGTGGAG
>JASHPC010000219.1 GCA_030038335.1 Vulcanimicrobiota bacterium | reverse complement strand
CCGAGCGGTAACAGCTACACGAGCAACGCTTTGGTCAGCAACTACGTCGGCGAGCCAGTCGTCACGGGCGCAGCTTCGGCAGCTGGAGCAGCGTGGTCAACGCTTTGGAACTACGACGCCTCGGGCACGTACAACACGGTCGTTCCACATTTCTCCAACTACATGATCTCCGATCAGTGGCACCCGACCGATCGTCTCTCGATCAACATGAGCCTTCGCTACGACAACTTCGGCTATCAAATGGGCAACTCGACGGGAGGTCAGAACGACTTCTACGCGCAGGAGCTGCGCCAGTACGCGTGCTGGAACCCGACGCTCGGCGTCGCGGTCCAAGCGCTCGGCCCGGGCGTCTTTCCGCCCGCACCGGTCGAGTATTACAGCAACTGCAGTAACGCCGACGTAACGATTGGCACACACACGTACCAGTTCGTTCATCCCGACGGTCAAAACGGTCATCCGTATTTCACGGATGCGTCACCCGACTACTACGAGATGTACTACTGGGAGCCGCGATTTTCGGCAACGTTCCAGTCGGATCCGAACACGGTTTGGCGCATCGACGCCGGCCGCTACGCCGAGCCGCCGCTCACTGCGGCCGTGCAGTACGTCTACTTTGGCGGCAGCCCCGCCAACCTGTGGGCGAACTTCATGGACTCGGGTTTCTTCTCGCCGTTCCACCCGATCGCGGGTGAGTCGTCGGGACAGTACAGCGTCTCGATCGAGCACCGATTCCCAAGAACGAACTGGAGCGTGAAGGTCACGCCCTTCTTTTCGAACACGTCTAACTGGGAGCAGCAGTCGTTTATCGGCGCCGGCTTCGTAACGCAGATTCCGGTCGGTGAGGCCGAGAACTACGGCGTGGAAGTCTCGCTGGCAGACGGCGATTTCAACTCCAACGGCTTCGCAGGCTTGCTGAACTTCACGTATACGCAATCGCTCGTGAAGTTCCAGAATCTACTCGGCCGCACGCAGATCTCCCAGATCAATACAGCGATCTCGGATTACAACGGGCTTACGAAGGCGGGCGGTGGCCCGGCGTGCTTTGACGCTGGAACGCCTAACCCGGCGAACCCCGGTCAGAACAACCCCGATCCAACGTGTTCTGGTGTCGACGATGTTGCCAATCCGTACTACAACATGCCGGAACAGGCGCTGCTTTCCGAAAACGCGTGGTATCCGCAAGGTGGAACCGCGCTCGGAGTCGGCGGCGTGAACAGCGACATGGGCTTTTACAACTCGCCGTACGTCGCCTCGGTGATTCTCAACTGGCGTCACGACAAGTTTGCAATCACCCCGTCGCTGCAATGGGAATCGGGAACGCCGTATGGCGGCCCGCTCGACGTCACTGGCCTCGATCCCCGCGTCTGCGGGCTGAACCAGAGCGACACTGGCGTCGTCCCTGGTTCGGAGAACTGTGACTACACCACGATGTACAACGTCGGTGGCGGACCGTTCGGCTACCTCTACATTCCGAACCCGCAGACGGGGCACTTCACCGGCATTGGCGAGTACACCGAACCCAATATCGTCGTCGGCAACATCCAAGCGACGTACGATGTGAGTCCGAGTGTGCGAATCCAACTGACGGCTGCGGATCTCTTCCACACCTGCTTCGGCGGTTCGTCGGAGCCCTGGACGACCGCATATCCGCCGGGACAGTACATCTGCGGCTATGGCGCAAACGGGCTGTATACCGCGAACTTCTACAACGGCTCAAGTGCGAACGACGTAACGGCAAACGGTGTCGCGCAGCCCGCGTACGAGGCGTACTCGTATGGTCCGAAGGCGAACAACACGCAGGGCGGTTTCGTTCCCTTCACCCTCTACATCTCGGCGCAGATTCATCTCTAAACCGAACGTCGAGGTCTAGAAACAGAGGCCCCGGGCAGCGATGCCCGGGGCCTCGTGCATGCTATACTCTCAGCGAGTCTTAATGCACGTGCGCTACGGATACTTTTGTGAAGACTGCAACGTCGCGGTCTATCCTACGACGACTCGGGCCGAGCTCCGGTGGCTCAAGGAGCGCGCGCACGTCGCGCGTGAGGTAGCACGTCATTCGAGCGGCGGCCTCGATCATTGGATGACCGAGGGCTTGGCTTTTCTCGAGGATCATGCCGGCCACAGCGTGATCGTCATGGAAAGGCCCTAACGTGCGCAGCATTGCTTGTTCTATGCTCGGCCTGCGCCGGCGAACGAACGTTCCCGACCTCTGACGTCGAGCGCGCCGACCCCTCGGTTACGACGTTCCATTCACGCGTCGAGCATGCGTGGAGACAGTTTCGTCTTGGCGGCGGACTGAATGTCGTCGTCGCTAATCGCGACCTCCCGAACGCATTTGCGTGGCGCGTTGCGACCGGAGGCATCTCGTCTTCCCCGACGGTCATGGGCACGACCGTGCTCGTCTCGTCGAACGACGACCACCTCTATGCGATCGACGGCGCTACTGGAACCGTGCGCTGGCGATACCGAGCCGAAAATCAGATCATGTCCCAACCGGCATATCTGGGGCACCTCATATACGTCGGTATAGGCAACGCTAAAGCGACGATGTATTATCCGCCGCACGTATCGTACGTCGGCGATGGCATGAACAAGGTAGAGGCGATCGACGGTGCGACCGGTATCGAATCGTGGTGGGGCGGACTCGACGGCACGGGCATGCCGTCGGAGACGCTCGTCGGAAACACACTCGTTGCAGCAGATGGCAATGGCACCGTCCTCGCGCTCTCGGCGCGCGACGGCACGTTTCGATGGGATTCGCAGTACGATACGACGTTCTCGATGACGAGCGTTGCCGACGGCGGAGACGGGCATCTCTACCTGACCGGTCGCTTCGAGAACGCCGTGTACGCGCTGCGCGCGCCAGACGGAAAGCTCGTTTGGGAGCATCGCTTTAGTCCGTTCGCCGGCGCGCTCGGCGACGAGCCGCTCGCGTTGACGCCGAACGCAATCATCGGCATGTACCTCGTTCCGCTCGCGCCGGGACAGTTCGGATGGTCCGTAACGCAGATGTCGCGCGCGCAGCAGCACGTCTTCGCACTCGAAAAGCGCACGGGACGCCTCTTGTGGGAAACAACGCTCGTCGCGGATACGGGAGCCGTCCCGCCGTACAATCAAGCTGCAATTCCGCTCGTCTACCGCGGACGCGTGTATCTGGGAAGCGCTGTCGCCCCGTATGTAACCGCGCTCGATTTGCACGGCCGCGTGCTTTGGCAGCTGCGCGTCAGAGGCGCCGTTAAAGGAGGCATCGCCGCCGAAAACGGCGTGCTCTACTTCGGCGATCACGGCGGCAATCTGTGGGCCGTCGATGCCAGCAGCGGTCGCGCGGTCGGCCACATCGCCACGGACATGAAGTTCAACACGGGATCGCCTATCATCGTGAACGCATCGCTCGTCGACGGCGGAACGCACGACGTCATCGCCGTGCCGCTGGCGAGCATTCGCAACTCGCAACCGGTGGATGGAATTACTCGCCTGAGCGTTTGGCAGCGCATCGGCCGATTCGTGTCGGGACTCGTTCCGCGCCGCGATCCGCATCGCGAAGCGGCCTACTACAAGAAGCAATAGGAAGCAATGAAAAAGGGCCGCGGCGTATCTCGCGGCCCTTTCGGTCTCCCCTACATCGTGGTTAGAGGGGAATTCGGAGTCTCTCGCCCGGGTAGATTGGAGCGTTGCCTAAGTGATTGACGACGGTGATGCGGTCGATCATTGCTTCAACGTCGCCGCTGGAGCTGGTGTGAGCGGACGCGATCGTCCAAAGCGTGTCTCCGCTTCGCACGGTTACGTATGTGGAGCGCTCGGGTGTGGCCGCGTACAGACGCATGCTGGACAAGGCGGGGAGGGTCACCGACAAGCTGAGGGCGGCCAGCGTGATGAGCGGGAGCAGGCTAACCCTTTTGCGCGGTCTCACGTCCGAAGACTCCTTTCGATATGTTGCGGCGAACCGTTGTTCGGGCCCAAGTATACCCATATTTCGGGCCAAACGCGTGTTCGTCCACTACATTTTAGCATGGCTCGCTCGACCCCTGTCAAGCCGTCCGGGACCCTGTCCGTACCCATGTTCGCACGAACGTACGTTTGCTTTCCCAAAGGAACTTGTGCTATCGTAGGGGGCAATGACGGAGAAACACCCGACGGAGCGTCAGCAGCGCATCCTCGAGGTCATCCGCCGATTCACGGCCGAGCAGGGCTACCCGCCTTCGGTTCGTGAGATCGGTGAGCGCGTGGGCCTCTCGTCGTCCTCCACGATCCACGCCCATCTCAAGGCGCTCGAAAAGCGAGGTCTCATCTCTCGCGACCCGACGAAGCCACGAGCCCTGCGAACCGGCGGCTCGGGCTCGCACGCGTTAGCCGACGCCGTCGTTATGCCGATCGTTGGTAAAGTCGCCGCCGGCGCGCCGATTACGGCTGAGGAAAACCTCGAGGGCGAGTTTGTGCTTTCGGGCAGCTTCGTGCCGCGGTCGTCCGAGGCGTTCATGCTTCGCGTTCAGGGCGACTCGATGGTCGACGCCGCGATCCTCGATGGCGACCTCATCATGGTGCGTCCGCAGAAGACGGCTCGCAATGGCGAGATCGTCGTCGCGATGCTCGAAGGCGAAGCGACGGTGAAGCGCTTCTTTAAAGAGAGCGGCCGCGTCCGCTTGCAGCCGGAGAATCGCGCAATGGAGCCAATCTACGCGAGCGATGTCGAGATCGTCGGTCGCGTGGAAGCCGTCGTCCGCCGCCTCTAGTTTCGCGCCTGCTCTCAGGCGCGTCGCCGATGCGCCGTTTCTGCTCGCGATTCGCGACGCATTTCCGTGGGCGTTCGGCGCATTGCTTGCCGCCTTCGCTGTGCTTGCGTTCGTCGTCCCGATCGCTCGCGCGCTTCTCCCCGCCTTCGGTGTCATGTCCGTCGCGCTTGGCGTCGCGTTACCGCTTGCATATGCGCGTCGAGCGCGCTGTGAAGCGGTGTCACTCGTTAGCGCATCGCTGCTCGCGTTTGCACTGATTCTTCCAAAGCCACTCGCGGGCGGCGCGGTCTCGTATCTACAGACGCTGGGCACGACGGGAATCTTCCTTGCGATTCTCGCGTGCGGCGTTGCCGCCGCCGGCGTCGCGCTCGCGCGCTCAGCATGGGGCGCGTTCGCGTCGGTCGCGCTGTGCGCAACGCTGGTACTCGGACTGCACGCCGACGTTTCGCAGCTCGTCGCTTCGGCGCTCGAGCCGCTGGGAACACTCGGCGACTCGCTGCCGGCACTCGTCGCCATCGTCGCCGCGCAGATGCTTCTGTGGTCCATCGGCGTACACGGGCCCGCGATGCTCTCGGCGATCGTCACGCCTGTCTACCTCACGCTGCAGATGCAGAATACGGCAGCGTACGCGGCGCACGAGCCACTTCCGCACGTCGTCGTTGCATCGCTTTGGCTCTTCGTCTTTCCCGGCGGTTCGGGTGCCACGCTTCCGCTCGCGGCGCTCTTCGCGGTTTCGCGCGTCGCGCGGTTGCGCAGGCTTGGCCGCCTCACGATCCTGCCCGCGCTCGCGAACGTCAACGAGCCGCTCGTCTTCGGTACGCCGCTCGTTCTCAATCCGTATCTCGCGATTCCGTTCTTCGCGACGCCGATCGTGCTGGCGATCGTCACGTATGCGGCGATCGTGCTCGGCTTCGTCGCGCGACCGGCATTTTACGTTCCGGCTGCGATTCCGGCGCCGATTTCGGCGTATCTCGCGACGCTCGACCCGCGGGCGCCGCTCCTCATTGTGCTCAATCTGCTTCTCGCGACGCTGCTCTACTGGCCGTTCGTGCGCGCGTACGAGCGCAAAAGCGCCGCGGCGTGAACGTCGCAGCGCTCTGTGATGCGTTCGGCATTGCCGGACGCGTTCGAACCGCCGCGTTCGTAGCGCAGGAGCGCGTCGCGTCGCTGCGCTATCCGGCGCAGGACGAAGTTGCCGCGAACGTGCTGCGAGCGTTCGCAGACGAGGGAATCGATGAAAGCGACCTCGCCGGAAGCGCCGGCTACGGTTACGACGACGCTGCGCGCACGCGATACGAAGCGCTGCTCGTGCGCATCTTCGGAACGGAGCGCGCGCTCGCGCGCCTCTCGCTCGTAAGCGGAACGCACGCGATCGTCGCGACGCTCGGAGCCTGCGTCCCGCCTGGCGAAATGCTTCTTTCCGTAACGGGCGCGCCGTACGACACGCTCCGGAATGCGATCGTGGAGGCTCCGCACTCGCTCGTCACCCGCGGCGTGCGATATCGTGAGATCCCGCTGAAGAACGACGCGATCGACTGCGATACCGTCTGCGCGGTACTGCGTGAAGAGCCCGTGGCGGCGGCGTTTCTTCAACGATCGCGCGGATACGGAAGCCGACCGTCGTTTTCGATCGACGCGTGCGCCGCGGCGATCGCCGCGATAAAGCGCGAGTCTCCGCAGACGCTCGTCGTCGTCGACGACTGCTACGGCGAGCTCGTCGAGACGCGCGAGCCGACGCACGTCGGCGCGGACGCCGTCATGGGATCGCTCATCAAGAATCTCGGTGGGGGTCTTGCGCCGGGCGGTGCGTACGTTGCCGGCCGCGCAGACGTTGTCGAGCGCGTCGCCGCATACGCGTACGCTCCGGGGCTACGCGATCGCGTTGGACCCACGTTCGGTCTCGGCCGCGCCTTCGTGCAAGGACTCTTTCTTGCGCCGCTCGTCGTCGAGCAGACGCTGCGCGGACTGGACTTTGCTGCCGCGATCTTCGAGGAGTTGGGCTTTGCGGTCGATCCCGTTGCGGGGACGTCGAGAACCGACATCGTCCAGGCGATTGCGCTCGGGACGCCCGAGTTGCTCCGCTGTTTTGCCGAGGGACTGCAAGAGGCGATGCCGCTCAACGCCCGCTTTCGGCCGGAGCCCGGTAGCGTGCCGGGATACCGCGTCCCGGTCGTTATGTCGAGCGGCGCATTCGTACCGGGTGCAACGATCGAGCTGTCGTGCGATGCGCCGATGCGCCCTCCGTACGAGATGTATCTTCAGGGAGGCGTCAGCTTCGCACATGCGGCCCTGGGCGTCATGCTAGCCGCGGCAAGGTGCGTCGCTGATTAAAGAGAACGTCAAACGCACGATGGCCAGCAAGCGCGAGAGCGAGAATCGCCGCCGTTTCCGGCGCGCTGCCGTTGATTTTCCCGTGACGATAATCGTTCCAGGGAGCGAGTTGGTGTTGGACGGTGGCGCGCTCGATTTGAGCGCGGGCGGCGTTCGCATCGGAATGAAGACCGACCTTCCGGCCGGACAGGCGATTCTGCTGCGATTTGCGCTTCCGGGTTCGGCGCGCGAAGCGCTGGTTCGCGGGAGAATCGTGCTCTCGTTCTTTGACGCGAAGACGAAGTGTTACGCGCACGGCGTCGCGTTTACGCAGATCGCGCCCGACGATCAGGCAGCGATAACGAAGCTGCTCGACGTCAGTTTGTCATCCCGAGCGTAGCCCAACATTGTCATCCCGAGCGTAGCGCCGAAGGCGCGTAGTCGAGGGACCCTAAGCGCTTTCGCTTTCGTTCCCTAAGAAGCCGTAGAAAAAATACTTATTGCCGTCGGAGGTTTCGACCACGATGCGGCGCTCTTCGATTTCAGCCGAGACGATCGTCCTGCCGATCATCGTATCCAGAATTGTCTGAGCCTGGATGAACTCAGCTTCACGGAGAGCCTCGGGCTCAACCTCGATCAAGTGCAGCAGTTCCTCGATGCGGTCGTTCATGGTCACCCTTCTAGGTATCGACGCTTTACCCGGAAAACTGAAGCGCCCGAGCGCGTAAACCGCCGGAACGGCACAGACGAAGGGTGCCACGCCGATAAGAAGAAGGCTCGGCGGCCATGTATCTCCTGGAGGTTCTCAGCGGCCCCCTCGACGGGAAAACGTGGGCCTTCGAAAGAGAGATTACCATCGGCCGGGACGACAACGTCGCCGACGCCTGCATCCCACTGGACCGCTACGTGTCGCGCAAGCACGCGCAGTTGCGTGTAAACGGCGAGCGCCTGCTGCTGCGGGACCTCAAAAGCAGAAACGGGACGAAGCTCGACGGGAAGAGCGTCGAGAGCGATGCGGATTTGCAGATCGGAGCACCGTTCGTCGTCGGTCGAACCGTGCTGAGGGTCACACGAAGCTGACTTTCGAGCCGGCAGCCCTGCGCGACGCCGTCGCGCGCCTGCCGCGGCCCTTGGGATTCGTGCCGACGATGGGCGCCCTCCATGCCGGGCACCGCGCGCTGGTAGCGCGCGCACGCGAGCGCTGTGCCGCCGTCGTAGCATCGATCTTCGTCAATCCGCTGCAGTTTGGTCCGGGGGAGGATTTCGAGCGTTACCCGCGCGACGTTACGTCGGATCGCGACGCCTTAGAAAAGGCCGGAGTCGACGTCGTCTTTGCGCCGTCGATGCCCACGATGTACCCCGATGGCTTCTCGACGACGGTCGATCCCGGCGCGATCGGCGACGCCTTCGAAGGCGCGGTTCGCCCAGGGCACTTTCGCGGCGTCTCGACGGTCGTCGTCAAGCTGCTCGCACTCGTCGGACCCGACATGCTCTACCTCGGGCAGAAAGATGCGCAGCAGGCCGCGGTGCTCCGGCACATCGTGCGCGACCTCGACCTTCCGGTGAGCGTCGTCGTCGTCGAGACCGTACGCGAGCCTGACGGTCTCGCGCTCTCGAGCCGGAACCGCTATCTGAACGACGCCGATCGCGCCGCGGCACCGACGCTCTACCAGTCGCTCGTCGCGATGCGCGACGCTCTCGAACGCGGCGTTGCGAAGGA
>JASHPC010000218.1 GCA_030038335.1 Vulcanimicrobiota bacterium | reverse complement strand
GAAGGGAACGTGGTTCTCCTGCATGAGAGAAAAACGTGACAGCGAACCAAGTGGTACATGACGCCGCGCGGTCTATTGTCGTTCTTTCTCGTCGCGTGCTTAGCTCTCGTCGCCCTGCCGGCACGTGCGCAGCCCGCATTGCCAGTCGAGTCGCAGGCCATCGACTATGGCGGCGTCACGATCCTGCCGGGCGACGTCATCGATCTCAATGGAGGATCTCTTACCTACTTCAATCCGTTCCTGAGGCACGGTCATGTCGCTCTTTATTTGGGGCTCGACTCCACTACGGGAACGCCGGACTTCTTCGACTTTCAAAGTCATATCTTTCACGTGCGCGGCTACTCTCGCATCGAGAACGAGGTACAGTTCCTGAGCGTAAGCGAACAGGATGGGCACCGGTCGTTCGACGTGTTTCGGCTATCGCTCACGCCCTATGTGGATTCGACGCGGCTCTTCGCAGCAGCTGAGCAATCGGCCAGTAAGGACTATGGCTCCTATGATGCCGCGGGCGGTTTCGTGCGGGTTTGCTCCACCGTGGTCGCACATATCCTGAGTCAGGCAACCGGTCAAGTGATGTCCGGGCACTGGATACCCGACACGTTCGCAAAGAGTCGCGCTTTCAAAAGAATAGCGACGAACGTCGATGTTAGAGCTGCGCTTGACGAAGCAGCCGCGCGCCGCCGATGAGGCCGCACCCATCCATGTTGCGATCGTGGACTACCATGAGAAAAGATATTAGCATGTTGAGCTTGGAGAGGTGGCAGAGCGGTTGAATGCGGCGGTCTTGAAAACCGCAGAACCTTCACGGGTTCCGAGGGTTCGAATCCCTCCCTCTCCCTCGTATATCATGTCGACGATACACCGAGTTGAGAGCTCGTACGACGTTGAGTCGTTTCACGAGCTGCTGAATACGTACGAACACAGCCTGCCACTCGACTTGCGGCACGGATCGGTTCCTGACGTTGTTGAGCTCCGAAAAGAGTATGTGGAGCGCAACGTCGCCGTTGTCGCCAGGATCGGTGAACGCGCGGTCGGCTGCGTGGCGGTTTCGAAGATCGACGACGCGACGTATATGGAACTTTGGCTGCAGTCCGAGGGCGATCGCGACTCATGCCGTTAACGGTGGCCGTCGGCGACATAACGCAGCTCGACGTCGACATCATCGTCAATGCTGCAAACGAGGCGCTCACTCGGGGTGGTGGCGTCTGCGGCGCAATCTTTCGCGCGGCGGGTCCACGCTTGATCGAAGCCTGCGCACGTGCCGCGCCTTGTCCAACCGGCGACGCACGTATGACGCCGGGATTTGATGCGAAGGCGCGATGGATCGTTCACGCCGTTGGTCCAATATGGCGTGGCGGTGCCTACGGCGAGGCTGCGCTACTCGAGTCCGCGTACCACCGTTCCCTTGAACGTGCCAAGGGTGCGGGAGCGACGTCCATAGCGTTTCCAGCGATTTCAACCGGAATCTACGGGTATCCAAAAGAGGAAGCAGCGCAGATTGCCGTGAGCGCCGTACGCGCGTGGCGCGCGCTTTCGAAGACACCGGAAGAGATTCTGTTTTGCTGCTTCAGCGAGAGCGACGCGGAGGCGTACCGGCGAGAACTAGGTAAGGCGCCGCGCTGCTAGACGCGAGCTATTTCGCCGAACTTTCCCGACTGAAGATCTTGCACCGCTTGTAGAATCTCCTCGCGGGTGTTCATCACGAAAGGCCCGTAACGCGCAACCGGTTCGTGCAGAGGCGTACCGCTGACAAGCAACCCATCGAAGCCGTTCTCGCCCGCGGCCACGTGAATCGTCGTCGGCGCGTTTTCGAGCAATGCAACCTGGTGCGCGTCGAGCGCGCTGCCTTGCACGCTCCCAGATCCGTCGATCGCGTGCACGATTGCATTTGATCCAGGCGCAATCTGAAAGTCGGCGCTCGCGCCGGCCTTTAGCCGTAGGTGAATCATCGTCGTCGGCACGAGCGTTTCGATCGGCGACCGGTGGCCTTCGAACTCGCCGGCGATCACGCGCACCCAACGCCCGTCGTCCTCGACCACGGGCAACTCCGGCGACGCATACTCCTGATAGCGGGGCTGCTTCATTTTCTGATCGCGCGGGAGATTCACCCAGATCTGAAATCCATGCATGAGCCCGCCCTCGCGCATCATCTCCTCGGTCGGCATCTCCGAATGGATGACACCCGCGCCCGCGGTCATCCATTGCACGTCGCCGCTGCGAATGACGCCCTTATGCCCGTGCGAGTCTTCGTGTTGCATTGCGCCGTCGATGATGTACGTCACCGTCTCAAAACCGCGATGCGGATGGTCCGGTGCGCCGATGGCTTCACCGGGACTGTACTCCACCGGTCCCATCTCGTCGACGAGCAGGATTGGGTCGAAGTAGGAGAGTTCCGCGACCGGAAAGGGACGCTGAACGAGAAATCCGCCACCCTCGCGCATACGCTGCGCGGGAACGACGCGAACGGAAGAAACGGCATGTTGCATAGCGTGCTCCTCAGCGGCCAGCGGGATACGCGCGGCGCAGATTATGGTCGATTGCCGCCGTCGAGATGTCAACACCGCCTTCGGCGGGCGCGGACGAGCGTGTGAGAGTGACTCGGACGCATTTGCTTGTAGGCTGATTGCTCCCGTCCGCGACGCTTTGCACGGGCACGAGAACGTTTGCCTCCGGGTAATACGTTGCCACGCAGCGGCTTGGAATCGTGTAGGGAACGACGAGGAAGTTCTTCGCAAGGCGCGTCGTGCCCTCAAAATGACTCTCGATGTCGACGCGATCCCCCGCCGAGAGGTGAGCACCCGCCATGTCATCGGGATTCATGAAGACGACGCGGCGTCCGCCGTAGATACCGCGATAGCGATCGTCGAGGCCATAAATCGTCGAGTTGAACTGATCGTGCGACCTGATCGTCATCATGAAGTATTCGCCGTCCCGGAGCTCGTGCTTCGGTATCGGCGTTACCGAGAAGAGCGCCTTACCCGAAGGGGTCGCGAACTGCCGCTCGCGTGGGCCGTTCGGCAAATAGAACGATCTTTTCCCCGACCGGATCCGTTCGTTAAAGTCTTCGAAGCCGGGAATAACGCGCTCGATCGCATCGCGAATGCGATCGTAGTTCTGCGCATATCGACTCCAAGGCACGGGCGACTCGCCAAAAAGCCTTCGGCCGAGTTCGGTGACGATCGCGACGTCGCTCTTAAGCTGCGATGACGCCGGCGCGAGCCGTCCTTCCGACGTGGAGACTTGTCCTATCGAATCTTCGACCGTCGTCAACTGCGGCATCCCATCGACTACGTCGCGTTCTGACCGCCCGATCACCGGCAGAATGAGCGCTTGCGCACCGGTGACGAGGTGCGAGCGATTCAGCTTCGTCGAGGCGTAGACGGTCAAACTGCAACGCCGCATCGCTTCGGCAGTGTACGACGTATCGGGAGCGTTGCTCAGCAAGTTTCCGCTGATCCCGAAGAAAAGCTTGATCTTTCCGTCGTGCATTGCATGGATGGCGTTCACGACGTCGAGGCCCTTGCGTTGGGGCGGCGTGAAACCGTACTCGCGGCGCAACGAATCGAGAAGCGCCTGTGTAGGGCTCTCCCAAATGCCCATCGTGCGGTCGCCTTGCACGTTCGAGTGCCCACGAATGCAGCCCGTGCCAGCACCCGGACGGCCAACGTGACCGCCGATGAGCAGGAGATTGACGAGTTGCTTTATGTTATCGACGGCGTTCTGATGCTGCGTAAGCCCCATCGCCCACAAGCACATCGTTGCTCGTGACGCTATGCACAGTTGCGCCGCTTCGTCGACCTGCGCTTTTGTCAGACCGCTGCTCTCGAGAATGTCGTCCCACGTGGTTTGCTCGAGGTCCTTCGCTAGTACGTCGTAGCCCGACGTGTACCGCGCGATAAAGTCGCGATCGATCCCGCTCGGCTTTCCGGCGTCCGCCTCCTCGAGCATGCGCTTCATGATGCCTTTGAAGAGAGCGACGTCGCCGTTGATGCGGACGGGCAGATAAAGATCGGCGAGCGCAGTTCCGCCGGTCGCGAGAGCGACCGGCAGACCGAGCGGCGTCTTGTAGTCTTGCGGGTTGGGATCGACGACGCGTATCAGGCCGGTTTCGGGGAGGGGGTTGATCGCCATGATTTTTGCACCGTGCTGCTTCGCAACGCGCAACCACGTGAGCATGCGAGGATGGTTCGTACCCGGATTATGGCCGACGTCGATGATGAGGTCGCACTTCTCGAAGTCGTCGAGCCGTATCGAACCCTTGCCAATGCCAAGCGTTTCCGTCAGCGCGGTTCCGGAAGACTCGTGACACATATTCGAACAGTCCGGCAAGTTATTCGTGCCAAACTGCCGAGCGAACAACTGAAAAAGAAACGCGGGCTCGTTCGTCGTCTTTCCCGAAGTGTAGAAGATGGCTTCGTCTGGAGAGCCGAGCGACTGCAGCTCGTTCGCCATCATGTCGAAGGCTTCGTTCCAAGAGATCGGCTCGTAGTGTTCGCTGCCACGCCGCAATACGACGGGTTCCACGAGCCGGCCCCGCGCGTTGAGCCAATAGTCCGATTGTCGCGACAGCTCCGCAATACTGTGCGCTTTGAAGAACGCGGACGTCACGCGTTTGCGCGTTGCCTCGTCGGCCGCCGCCTTCGAGCCGTTCTCGCAGAACTCCAAGAGCTTGCGATGCTCGGGATTCGGCCACGCGCAACTCTGACAGTCGAACCCGTCAGCCTTGTTAATGCGCGTAAGCGTTTGAAGCGTTCGCGTGACGCCCATTTCGCCGACACCGAAGCGCATGGTTTCGACGATCGCGGGAAGTCCGGCGCCCGTTTCCTCGGCCTTCGAGACGCGCGTGCCCGCGACGGTTTCGGGATTCTCGGCTGATACCGGCTCGGCTGCTTTCGTATCCTCGCTCATGTCAGGGCGGAACTTCCTCGCAGTAGCCGCGAATCTCTGGGAGTGAACCCCTCGCTCGACCGTGCGCGGCCAACGGAGGTTGCCAGGGTCGTCACCTTTGCCGACACGGCACGCCACATCCGCGACGACCTCGTCGCGGGCGAGGAGCCGTTGGAAATTCGCATCGACGACGGACGCTCCGTATTGAGCATCGCGACGACGATGCGGACGCCCGGGCATGATTTCGAACTCGCTGCCGGCTTTCTCTTCAGCGAAGGGGTCATTAGAGAGCCGGACGATATTCGCGAGATACGGTACTGCACCGACTCCCAAGGCGACGACGAGCAGCACTATAACGTTGTAACCGTCCGGCTCTCGCGGGTGCCGAGACGAGACGTCGCTCTCCTCGAACGTCACTTCTTCATGACGAGCGCGTGTGGCGTCTGCGGGCGCGCCTCGATCGATTCTCTCCAGGAGCGCGGCCTCGCGACGATCGAGACGTCGCTGCGGGTCGCGCCGCAGGTACTCTATAATCTTCCGGAAGCGTTACGGAAGAGGCAGCGCGTTTTTGAAACGACGGGCGGTCTGCACGCCGCGGCGTTCTTCGACGCACGCGGAACGCTTTGCGCGTTGCGTGAAGACGTTGGACGGCATAACGCGCTCGATAAGCTCATCGGCGCGCTTTTCCTCGAGCGTCGGATCCCTGCCCGAGACGGCATCGTGCTCGTCAGCGGGCGCACGAGTTACGAACTCGTGCAGAAGACGATCGCGGCTGGTGCACCGATCTTGTGCTCCGTTTCGGCGCCGAGCAATCTTGCGGTAACGCTGGCGCAACGGTTCGGGCTCACGCTCGTCGGATTCTTGCGTGGCAAAGGCTTTAATGTCTACACCGGCGACTGTATATGGACACGGTAGTCCTCCTTGCGGGCGGCGAAGCGCGCCGTCTGCCCCAGAAGCTCGAGCGCGACCTAAACGGTGAACCGCTCATCGTACGCGCGGTCCGTAGCTTCGAGCCGCATTTCAGCGTGGTCGTCTCGCTTGCGAAGCCGCTGCCCAGCGAGCTCGCGCACCGCCTGAACTGCAGCTTCGTTATAGACGACTATGCTCGGCGCGGACCGCTGGGTGGGATGGTTACCGCGTGTAATGCGCTCTCGTGCGAGAAGCTTGCGTTTGTCGCGGCCGACGTACCTCTCGTTGACGCCGCGCTTCTCAAAATGCTGCGCCGGCACTGGCAAGAAGGAGACGAAGCGGTGATTGCATGTCACGACGGTGGCATCGAGCCGCTCGTCGGTTGGTACGATCGCAGCGTTCTGCTGCGCGAAGGCCGTGCCGCACTCGAACGCGGTGAAGGTGCAGTTCACTCCGTCGTCGAGCGCCTTCGCTTACGATCGGTTCCGGTGAATCGCGAGCGCTTTCTCAACGTCAACACGATGGAAGAGTTACGACTCGCCGTCGAAGTACTCGAGTCGCGGTGAAGCGCGGAGCATCCAGCGCTCGCCCGGCGCCGTCGCGAGAAGTTTGTCGGAATCGGGATAGTAGCAGAGCGTCTGCGATGCCTCCTCGCCGAGAAGGAGGATCGTCGCTTCGGCGTTACTTTCATTGATCACTTGATGCGCGTGCTCGGGGCCTATTGGAAAGGCAATGAAGTCTCCGCGGCGGCATTGCAGCGTTTCGCTCTTCGTGCGAATGCTCGGCGTGCCGTCGAGTACGAGAAAGAGCTCCTCTTCGGTGTACTCGGCGTGCAGCGGGCAGAAGCGCGCGCCGGGCTGAAGCTTCACGACCTGATAGCCGACGCGTTCCGCACCGATCCAATACCCGACCTCTGCGTCGCTTGACCGGAACGCCGATCCTTCAGGACCGGCGTAATCGTCGTAACGCAACTCGTCGAGGTTGATACGATTCGCGGCGAGCCCGGCTCGGGCGAAGAGCACGTTCCCGATTGCCTTCGTCGCGCCGGAGAAGAGCGAAGAGCCGTCGCCGACGAGGAGCGCATGAGGACGCAAAGACCAAAGAACGCGCAACGCGAGTGCGGCCTCCTTGACGTCTGCATAGCACGCGTCGGACAGCAATGAAAGGGCGCCTGCGGGCGTGCCGATGAGTGCGTCCCCGACGAGAATCGTCTGGAACGCGGCAAGGTGCAGGGCAAACTCACCCGGAGTTTTTTGACGCTCGAGCGCGACGACGCTCGCGCCTCGAAACGCCTCGTCATCGTTCTCGAGGATGCGCTCCACGGACGTGCCGAGCGCCTTCGCCTCTTTGCTGGACGTCGCGACGTGCGCGCCGAAACGCTCGCGTAAGGCGATAGTGTCGCGAAGGTGATCGCGGTTCGTGACGACGATCCAGGCGATGCCGCCGAGCGACGCCATATGCTCGACGTCGTCCTGCTCCGGAGGCACGGGATCAACGGCGACGTTGCCGCCTTCCAAGACGAAGAAGTGACCGTTGAAATACATTCGGCGATCCGGCTGGTAGCGCGACCAAACGAAGGCGTCGGGGATCGAAAGCGCCTGCAACTAACTACCTTGCTGCCAGCGAACGGTCCAATCGTGCGAGCGCGTGCGCAGCGCATAGCCGTAGACGCGCAGATGCGGCCAAAGCACGGCGAGCGGTTCGCGAATTCCGTTGCAGACGAGAATCGGTATGTCGTTTTCGTACGGCATGGCGTGCGCGTCGGAGAAGACCGCGGCAATGCGCACGTGCGCGAAGATCCGCCGCGCCTTCACGGGATCGCCGTTGACTTCGATGACCGTGTCGCCGCTGTAGTTGCGCGGTCCCCAAAGCCAGAAGTTGTTGTTGCCACTGATGGCACGCGGTAAGCCAAACGCCGAGCCATAGACGTCGATCGCGCTCGCTTCACCGAAGTTACTCGTGAAGATCGCGGCTTGCGAACGCTGCTGCTGCGGCAGGCTTTCGTACACCGCGGCAACCTTTGCAACCATCTGCGGCCAGCCGAGCATGTCGGCGTAGTACTGAATCGGGACCGTTTTACGCGGATCGTCCGGCAAACCGAAGTCGACGTGCAGCGCACGGCCGACGGCGTTCTGATACGCGATGTAGTTTTCTAGTGGCAGCACGGGGAGCACGAAGGGCACCGCGGGCAGTGAGATTGCGAGCGCGCCGGCCGCGATCGCGTACCTCACGCGCAGGCGGACTCGCGTCCACGTCTCGACCGTCACGGCGCCGGCTGCGACGAGATACGGATAGATCGCAGCCGGATAATAGTTCTTCGCGTTCAGCGCCATCATCGAGATGATGACGATGCCATAGGCGTACGCGAGCCAGCGCGTCTGCGGCTTGCGCGCGAGAACGACGAGACCGACGATCCACACGGTCGAAA
>JASHPC010000217.1 GCA_030038335.1 Vulcanimicrobiota bacterium | reverse complement strand
CGGGCCTGGCGGATGAAGCACGAGGCTTCCGCCAATGGAATCAACGATACTCGGCGCATTTGCTCCTGGACCGCGAACGATATCAGCCGTGCTGAAAGCATTCAGCGGAAGCATGCTCAGGTCCGAGCCGCCTCCGGGGTTTTCGATGAAGTTCGCGTCTGAGGTTCCCTGAAGCGGCATTCCATCGATCGTCGTGGATGTCTCGTACGGCAGCGCTCCGTTGATCGAGAGCAAGACAGGTTCGTTGGGTGAATCCGGGATCGTGCCAGCAAAGATTCCACCGCCGTCGGTCGAGCCCGACTCCGCAACGCCCGGAATCTGCGCGAACAGTTCCTTCCACGTAAAGTTCCCCTGAAGTAAGTAGTTCTGCGGACTGACTGAACTAATGCTCGAGGACGTGACGTTGATATGCGCGCCGGCACTCGTTGTGGAGACGTGGGCGATCGTGCGCAACTCTGAGGCCGCTTCGTATTGAATGGCGACATTCACATCGCCGTTGATGCTGATGTTGCTGCGCGAGGCAGTGCCTAAGGACGACGTGACGCTAATCTCGTATGTTCCCCAAGGCACGCTCAGGAACGCAAAGGAGCCGTCGCCTCTACTCGCCGTCGACCTTACTGAAGGTCCCGTTAGCGTCACTTTTGCGTCAGCGACGGGGGCGCCGCTGCTCGACGTCACGGTGCCGGTAATGTTGGCCGTGTGGGCCGCGGACTGGGTGACGCCGGGTGCGATCTGCGCGGCAACGGGCGCAGCGATCGAAAGAAAGATAAGCGCAGACACGGCGACGACCGAAGAGGCGCGAACCGAAAAATGCATGTACGGGCTCCTTGCTTAAGTGATCTTAAACTCGACCGGTTACTCGTGCATCCCGGAATCCGGGATTGATGCTCTCGCAGCTTCGAGAAATGCAGTGTAGAGGCGAACTGAAGATTCGTCGGCAGGTAGAAACTCGGGGTGCCATTGTACGCCAAAGAAGAAAAACTGCCGGTCCAAAAGCTCCACGGCTTCGATGACGCCGTCTTCCGCGTGACCGACGGCTCGCAACGCCGGTGCGACCGTTCGAATGGCCTGATGATGTAGTGAGTTCGTCCAGATTCGATTGGAACCGAGTATTCCGGCAAGCGCCGAGTCTGGATCGACGCTTACTTCGTGCACTCGCTCGCGCGGCGGGCGTTCAAGTTCGCGCAATTGGTGGTGGCTTAGGCGATACTGCCCGCCCAACTCGCTCTGAATATCCTCGATGAGTTTACCGCCCAGCGCGACATTCGCTAGTTGCATCCCGCGACAGACACAGAGCATTGGGATCTGCTGCGCGTAAGCTCGGCGTAGGAGGGCAACCTCTCCCGCGTCGCGCTCGGCATCTACGCGATCCCAACTCAGCTCCTCACTTCCGCCGTAGAGCGATGCGTCAACGTCACCGCCGCCACTAAAGAGAATCCCCTTTAGGCTGTGGCTCTCGAGCGCTTGCGCGGCCGGCTTCCCTTTGGCGATGACAACGACGTCCGCACCCAAAGACTCCAAGAGGCGGAAATGGCGCTGAACCTCCGCCCCACGCTGCTCTTCAGCGGAAGAGTGGCATGCAGGGGACGTAATGCCGATCGTGGGTCGCACGAACGGTATTCTAGCGTCTTACTATATCGGTGCCTTCCCGGAATCCAGCATCATGTCCGCAAGCTGATGACGCGAGCGAATACCCAAGCGATTCATGATTGACGTCATGTGCGACTCGACCGTATGCTCGCTAATCGAGAGTTCGCGCGCGATCTCACGATTCGTGTAGCCCTTCAGCGCGAGGTCGGCGACCTCGGCTTCCCGCCTCGTAAGGGCGGACGGGTCGCCCAACATCGTGCGAAAGGACCTTTCGGCGCGATTAGTGGCTCGCGTCGCCGTCCGGCTCGCACTCGTGAGTGAGAGCGCAAGACGCTCCTGCGCCACGAAGCCGATCCGGTGAAACTTCAACGCGGCTCGCTTCGCCAAGTCATGCTGTACTGAAGACGCTCCACGCCGTCCCGCGAGCAGCGCATCGAACGAGTCCAAGTATGCTGACGCGACCTCATGACACGGAAGAGCTGTTCGAGCTTGCAAAAGCGCTCTCGCGGCACGCTGCTCGCGATCCCCTCCGACGGACGCCGCGTCGACGAGAATATCCCACGCATGATCGGCATTGAGAAGCGCCGCCAGACCGCGCTTGAGTAGCTCTGTCCCTTTATCCACTTCATTGCGAGCGATGTGATTGCGAACCATTGCGGAAACGACTGGCCCGATTCGAGCAGACTCACCAGAAGCAAATGCATACTCAAGCGCTTTTTCGTCGGCGCACCTGTGCAATAGGCCTCGATCATCGAGTGCCGACGCAACTCGAATGCCAATTGAAGCCATGAGGATCTTGATACACGGCGTTTCACAGTCGTACGTCAGCGAATCCAAGACTAAGTCTCGTGCCCGTTCGTACTCTTCCAACTCTAGGAGCAAATCGGCGTAACGAAGTGATAGATAGGGAATACGCCAGCCAATGTGCCGCTCTCGCGCAACGAAAAGCGCACGCTCTCTACAGAGTTGCGCCGTCACCATGTCGCCAAGCGCCAAGGCCCAAAGACCGAAATCGTCCCATACGGATGTGATCCAATAGCCGTCGGGGAGCTGCTTCGAAGCTTCCGCGGCGGCTTCAAAGTTGCTATATGCGCGTTCCCGCTCACCCTGTGCCGCATAGAGGATTGCATGCTGATCTAGACTTACTGCACGCGTTTCCGCCGAGTCATCTCCACTAACAGCACCAGCGGCCTCAAAAAATGATGTTGCAGCACCATGCCGCCCAAGGAGAATCAAGTAGTGCGCCATCGCGAGATTGGCTCGTGCTGCGAAGCCTTCGCTCCCAGAAATGTCGGCGAGTTGGATCGCTTCGCCGATTATCGGCAACGTCGAAAGGGTCGCGGCATTGAGCCAATGCTGTCGCGAGAGACGTAGCAGCAGCGCGCCAGCGGCTTCAGCGTTTCTTGCAGTGATACCGGCGGCACGATATGAGTGCAGCGCTCGTTCGAACCACTCGCCCGCCTTTTCCGGTGAATGCCCGTGAAAGAGCGCGTTGCCGTATTTCTCGGCTATGCGTCTTTCGTCTTCCGGCCACAACGCCGCGGAACGCAGCGCGTCCTCGTAGCGCCCGAGAGCCTCGGGATAAAAATACCGTGCTGCTGCAAAATCGCCGGCTGACTCCAGTCGAAGAACCAACTTACGCTGTGCCTTTTCAGTTGCTCTCCGCTCGCGGAGACGGCGCATGCGAACTTTGGCTTCTTCATTGCAACCAAAGCACACCGTGTGCGACTCCAAAGCCTGTTGCCGAAAGCAAACCGTGCAGCGCCCCGCGGCGCGCGCGTTCCGCCTCCGACGTATGAAGCGGCTCTCCATGACAAGGTTCCTTTCGCCGGGTCGGTCTGTAACACCCTATCTTGGTTACAGCACGCGCCATGCGACGCTAGCGCTACCCTAGGTCGGGAAGTGCCTCGCGCAGCTCGTGACGCGACGTGATGTCGAGTTCCCGAAGAATATTGCGCACGTGAAACTCAACCGTTCCCACGCCGACACCGAGTCGACGAGCGATCTCGTGATTGCGCAAGCCGTCAACGCACAGCTTTGCGACCTCCCATTCGCGTGTCGTGAGCTGGCCGGAGACGCGACGAGGACGCCCGCTGCGCCTTCGTCGCGCCACGGTTCGGCGTGCGTCACCGACCGCGCCGCAGCGCTCGTAAAGCATCGAGGCCTCGCGATATCTGCCGGCAAGCTCGAATGCCGCGGCTCTATGGATGGGCCAGTTGAGTTCCGCGAAAGCGAGAGCGGCGCGGTCGGCTTCATGAGCGTAAGCCGGATCGTTCAGCAGCGCCATGCGCCGTGCACGCAAGAGCCGGTCGAAGGCTTCGCGCGCGCGCGAACTCGGCCTGAACTGGCCATTTCCTTTGATGGCCTCGTCCAGGAGGAGCCCTTTCCCGTGCGTTGCTACCTCGAGGAATAAGACGTTGCAACAATGCGGGTTCGCAAAGATCGGCGCCGCACGGTGAAGCAGCGCGTCTGCCTCGCGATAGCCACCGGCGTGAACGAGGTATTTGTGATACGATGCCGCCGTGCCCGCGATGCGGAACGGCTCTTGCGAAGCAAATGCAGCCTCGACGTGCGATGGATCGGCGTAGCGCTCTATCAGGTCTTCTCGCGCCATCGCGACGCCAAGCACCAAACCGAGACTCGCATTTCCCATAACGACCTGACGGTTCGCAGGCGGTTCCACCTCGGCAAACTCTAGAAGTACGGCCGCCCGATCCAGATCTCCAGCGTAGTAGCTCGTCAGGCCTTGGCTGCCGAGATAGTATTGCGCGCGCCATGTGATCTTGAGGCTCTTTGCAAAGACGAAGGCCTCTTCGTGCAGCGCAAACGCTTCGTCGAGCCGTCCGAGAAAGCGCTTGTGAACGGCGAAGTTATTGAGCACCTGCGCTTTGAGGTGCGGATTGCTGCGCTTGCGTACCATCTCGGCCGCCCGGCGGTACAGTTCCAATGAGGCTTGCTCCTCTCCGAGCTGACCTATGGCGAATGCGCGCTGGTGCAGTAGGCGCACCATATCGTCGAGCGATACCGGCAGGTCATGGCCGTCGGCCTCGTCGAGAAGTGCCAAAGATTCGGCAGGGCGTCCGAGCGTCGAGAGCATGTGCGTGAAGTTAAGCAGCGCTGCAAAGTGAAAACGGCTTACCTCGCCACCATCGCCTTCCCGTACGTATGACTCGGCGAGGGGAAGCGCTTCGGCATAGCGCGCCGCTGCCCACGCGTGACGAATCAGCTGTTCAACGGAACGCGCAACCATATCGCGGTCGCCCGCGCGGAGCGCAGCGCGAAAAAGCTTGACGGACGACTCAAACGCGCGGTCCGCGTTGCCGAACATGCCCCATCGTTCCGCTCGTTCGTACCAAACCTCGAACGATTGGCCCGCCGGGCGCCCAAGCATCTAATAAAACTAAGGGGAACCGTAGTGTTATTCCTTCTCGGGCTGCTGCTATCGTGACGTACACGTGCGACGTGAGACAGCCCCCGCGCGGCTTGGTGAAGTTCTTCGCTCCCACCGATTAAAGGCTGGGCTCTCGGAGCGCGCGATGGCCTTGGCGATCGAGAGGACGAGTGTCTTCGTTCGGGCGTACGAAAGCGGCAAGGCCTCTTTGACAGTTGAGGAACTGGAAAGCGTCGCGCGCGTTCTTCACTCGACCCTCACAGATCTGATCGACGAGTACGAGCGACGGTGAGAATCCTGGACTCCGGGATGCGCGAGCGTCCTGACCGGGCTACTATCGCAGCAGTTGCCGCAAGCCATTGCCGGTGTGCAGTTTGCAATTGGAGGTTTAAATGAAAAAGACGAGGCTATTCGCACTGGCCATTGCTCTGGGAATGCCTTTGCTCGTTATGCGACCGGCGGCGGCGCAGATCGCGCCGGGCGTTACGCAGTCGGCCGCACACACGGCCAGCGTCTTCGGGAACGTGACGCAGAGCACTGGCGCACCGGTCGCAGGAGCGGAGGTCAAGCTCTTTGGTGCTGCAGCCGTTCTCACGACCAGGACGGACGCATCGGGTGCCTTTCTCTTTACGTCGGTACCGTGGGGAACGTACACGGTCGTCGCAACCTCATCGCTGGGAACGGCCGAACGCCGGGGGATCCTCGTCAACGGCGACATCAAGGTGGCGATTCAGTATCTGCCGCCGTCGTCGCTTCACACCATCGCGCACGTCTCCACGACGAGCGCCGGCGCGCACATTAACGTGACTCCGGCGAGCATCACGTCGATATCGCCCGCCGAGTTCGCATTTGAGGGCAATACGTCGTGGACAGAGCTGCTCAACCGCACACCCGGCGTCACGGTGAACGGCGACGTCG
>JASHPC010000216.1 GCA_030038335.1 Vulcanimicrobiota bacterium | reverse complement strand
GAAAGGCGATTGGCCTCGGCAAGGCCGCTTCCATCGACGAGATGCATGCCGTCGGTGACGACGGCGACCGTGTTGCGCTTCATCGAGAGCGCGAAGGCCTTCGAGGGGTCCGCGGCGATCGCCATCGAAACGCGCGCGACTCCCGGCGTGTATACCGTCGACAAGTCTTGTCGCGTCTTCACCGGAATCTTCGGCTCGATGGCTATCTTGCCGCCGAGATGCGCGAGAAACGTCGAGTCGGAAACGCTCACGATCTTTGCGTCGGCGAGCTCCTCGACGGCGCGCCGTACCTCCGCGGCGACGACGTCGGAGCTTACGTTGATGGTCACGTCGCGCACCACGCGGCTCCGCGTCACCGAATGCATGTCGACGGCGCCGATCACGCCGCCCGCGTCACCGATTGCGTTGGCAAGAACGCCGAACGCGCCGGGTGTGTTCGGCAAATCGATGCGCATGATGAGCGTGAATCCGATCGTAACTTGAGCCAACGCTTGAACCTCTAGAACTCCGAGATGCGGTCGACCGCGCGAACCATCGCGCCGTCGGGGTCGCCTGGCGACCCGTCCACCATGAAAGCAAATGACACGATTCCGTGTCTTCGCGATACGACATATCCCGCAAGGGCAGAGACACCGGTCAGGTGGCCGGTCTTCGCTCGAACCCTTCCGAGGGCCGAGGTGAAGTCGTAGCCCTTCACGGTGCCGTTTCGTCCGCCTTGTGGCAAGAGGTCGTAAAAGCCTCGCTCCTGGGGGTCGGAGAGCGCGCGAACGAGCGTCTCCGCAATCGTGAGTGACGAAAGGCGATTGGCCTCGGCAAGGCCGCTTCCATCGACGAGATGCATGCCGTCGGTGGGGATTCCGCGGCGCCGCAGGTCTGCGCGTTCGGCAGCGATTCCCCCGCGGTCGTCAGGCCGTCCGAACGCCTTGCCGACCGTGCGCAGGAGTTGGTCCGCATAGTGATTGTCCGAAACGTAGAGCATGTGCTGCTCGAGCGCTCGGAGCGTCGCCGATTCGTGATCCCACAGCACGACCGGCGCGCTTGGAGCGCGGCCGACGCTCGGCACGCCCGTAATACCGATGCCTCGCTCGCGCAGCATCTGCGTCATCACCGCGCCCGCGTAGTGTGCGATGCCGTGCACCGGCACCCACGCTTTCTGTATGTCGCCTGGCGCAATCGTCCCGGAGAGCGCGAAATGATTCGGCAGCGCTTCCGCCGCGATGATTGCATCTGGGTCTTCGCTCGAAGCGACGGTCGTCACGCTTCCGACTGCATGGAGCGCACCGCTCCAGGGAACGACGCGCACGCTCGCCGGTGCGCCGGGCGACGTTCCGTGCACGTCAAACTCGACCGTGTCTTCGTCGATCGAGATCGCGCTGATCGGCGCCTGAAAGTCTTCGTTCGCATCGCTCGGGTCCCAAAGCGGATTGATCTCGGGTCCTCGAAACGCCGATGCGTCGACGACGACGCTGCCATCGACGCGACGAACTCCCGAGCGCGCGAGCGTGCCTGCGCCGGCCGCGAGATCGCTGCTGCGCAGCGACGGATCCCCCGAGCCGATCAGCCAAAGATCTCCGCTCAGCGTCCCGTTTCCGTCGGCGTCGCGCGCTGCCACGAGTTGCGTGTGATACCGGTAATCGCCTCCGAGTACGTCGAGTGCAGTCGACGCGACGATGAGCTTCTGGACGGAGGCGGGCTTGACGGCGTTGCGAGCGTTCTCCGAAAAGAGCACGCGCCCATCCTGGGAGATGACGCAGAGCGACCAATGCGCGGCGCCGGCGAGTGCAGGAGCGAACGCGCCGGAGAGTCGTTGCCGTAGCGCCGCGACTTGCGACTCGCTCCACGGACTTGGCTGCGGCGACGGTGTCGCGATCGCTGCTTCGGTCGATGCTGCTACAGGTGCTTTCGGCGGCTTCGGCGCTCGCCGCGCGACGAGCACGACGGCGAACGCGATGACGAGGATCGTCGCGACAGCAACGAACGCGACGCGTCGTTTCTTACGAGCGCGGCGTAATCGCCTCGAGTGAGTCGCGAAGTTTCTGTTGCTGTTCACGCAAGTCGTCGATGTCCGACCGTAGTGAGGTCACAGCAGCGGGTACCGATTTCCCTTCTCGAACGCGCATCGCCGACTCCGACGCTTGACGTCGGACGCGTCCGTCTTCGCCGGCACGCGCAAGGCGGTCGAGCGAGGGAAGCAACCGCGCGTCCGCGACGCGTGCTGCGGCGTCGATCGCAGCGACGCGCGTCATGAACATCTGGTCGTCAAGCAAGCGTTCGAGCGTATCGAGCAACAGAGCGCGCTGCGAATCGACGAGCTCAGCTGCACGCGCAAGCGCAAATGCTGCCGCGGTGCGCAGACCCTCCTCGCGTTTTGGTGACGCCGCTTCGATGATCGCGGGAACGACGGCCGGATCCGCCAGCTCGGCGAGGCCGAGCACGGCGCCTGCCTCCACCGTGCTATTCCAGGTCGAGCGCGCAACCGTCGCCGTGAGAATGCCGCTCGCGCGCGAATCGCGCGTCTTTCCGAGCGCGAGGCATGCGGAGGAGCGCACGAAGTACGATGGGTCGCGCTCGACTCGATCGATGAGCGCCTCCGCGGTCTGCGCGTCGCGGAACGCGCCGAGCGCCGCAGCAGCTGCACGCCGTGCCTTTGGATGTTCGTGCTTGAGTGCGCGCAACAGTATCTCGCGCGCCCACGGAGCGCGCGTCTCGCCGAGCGCCGGTGCCGCAGCCTCCAGAACGCCCCAGAACGGATCGCGTTCGAAGGCGTTCGCCAGCGCTTCGCGCGCAACGCGAGATCCGTCGCGCGCGAGTTGACGGGCCGCGCGTATGCGCGCGACGACGTCTGGATCGGAGCGCAGCACTGCCGCTGCCGCGTCCGCGTTGAGTCGATACGCAACGTTTCCTACGAGAAATGCGCCGGGATCGATGCGGACGAGCTCCGGCTCTGCGTCGAGAGCGACTGCGACGGTCTCGTGCGCACGTTCGACGTGCACGCGAATGCGGCGCTCGCCGGGAAGGGCGTCGCGACGATCGCGCTCGGGCTGCGCCGGCGCCTTCGAAACGAGGCCGATCTCGACGTCGAAAACCGCTGCCGGTCTTTCACTGTCAACGGGTTGTTTCTGATCGATCGTCAGCGTTGCGATCTTGCGCGCTTCGTCCCACGCGACTCGATACTCGATCTCGGGATGCCCCGCGTCGAAAACCCAGCGATCGAAGAATCCCCGAACGTTTCTTCCGGTCGACTCCTCGATCGCACGAATGAGATCGATCGTCTCGACGTTGCGCTGCGCGTTCTGCGCGACGTAGTGTGCGATCGAGCGGAAGAACCGTCCGTCACCCAGCTCGCCGCGCAGCATGTGCAGCACGGCCGCGCCTTTTTGATAGAGATGCCGGTCGAAGATCTCGATCGGATCGTTATACGTGTTGCAAACGATTGGACGCCGGTATCGCCGGCGGTCTTCGTCGAGATATCGCTCCAAGCAGGTGAAGACTTCATACTCGTATTCGTCGTAGCCGAGATTCTCTTCGCGCCAAAGACACTCGAAGAACGTCGCGAAGCCTTCGTTCAGCCACGCGTGCGACCAGTCACGGCAGGTAAGTAGGTCGCCGAACCATTGATGCGCGAGCTCGTGCGCGACGAGAGGATCGCTGGAGAAGTCGAGGTGCGCGGCTTCGTCGTGCAGCGTGCGATCCGTCTGCGTCGTCGCGGAGGTGTTCTCCATGCCGCCGAAGATGAAATCGCTCACGGCGATCTGCGAATAGCGCGCATAAGCGTACGGCGTTCCGATGCGCCGCTCGAAGAAGTCGACCATGCGCGGCGTGTTGTCGAAAGCCCGATTGCCGTCAGCCTCGCGGCCCGGAAGCACGTACGCATAGATTGGAACCTTTCGCGCTCCCGCGGTCCCCTGCGCGATCTCGACGAACGGTCCGGCGACGAGCGTGACGAGATACGTGCTGTGCGGAACGTCTTGCCGGTAGCGGAAGATCGTCTTCTTGCCGTCGTCGCGACGTTCTACGAGCTCGCCGTTGGAGAGCGCGAACTGACCTTTGGGAACGACGATCGTCGCCGATGTCGTCTGCTTCTCGTGCGGATAGTCGAAGCACGGAAACCACGCGCGTGCGTGCTGGTCTTGGCATTGCGTCCAGACGTGAGGCGTGCGCGGCGCGTCCTCAGTCGAACGGATGAAAAATATCCCCTCGCGGGGATCTTCTACACGATAGGATACGGCGAACGTCGTGCGTTCGCCGGCGGCCAGCGGCGGCTCGAGCGCGATCTCCAGTCGATCGCCGCGTGACGTCCAACGCTGTGGCTTTCCATCGCGCTCGACGCTGCGAACCTCGAGATCGACGGCATCC
>JASHPC010000215.1 GCA_030038335.1 Vulcanimicrobiota bacterium | reverse complement strand
CGTTCGCGCGCAGCCGCGCCTTCATCCATCCCGCGATCGCTCCCCAGAACCCGCCGCCGATCGCTCCGAGTAGAAGCATGATGATGATTGCCGGAACCGGCGGGATCGTCAGCACCGCACCCGCGGCTCCCGCGAGCATCGCGCCGATGAGAAGCTGCCCTTCCGCGCCGATGTTGAAGAGGCCCGCGCGAAATGCGAGGGCGACACCGAGCGACGGAAAGAGGAGTGCCGACGTTGCAACGAGTGTCTCACCGATTTGGCTGCGTCCGCCAAGCGACCCAAGGATAAGCGCGCTGAAGCCGTCGACCGGGTTCGTGCCCGCGATCATCATGGCGATTGCCATGAGCACGACGATCAGCACGATGGCGCCGATCGGCCCCGAGAGAAATGCGGTGATACGCTTCATGCCGAGCCCGCCATCAAACGCCCGATCGTCGCGCGGTCGACGTTCGCGCGGTCGAACTCGCCGGCGATCCTTCCACGATACATGACGAGAACTCTATCGGCGATTCCAAGAATTTCATCGAGCTCGAACGAGATGAGCAGAACTGCCGTTCCGGCGTTGCGCGCTTCGATAAGCCGAGACTGTACGAGCGCCGCCGCCCCCACGTCAATGCCGCGCGTCGGATTGTAGGCGAGCACGAACGGAGGGTGGTCGATGAGTGCGCGTCCGACGAGCAGCTTTTGTTGATTGCCGCCGGAGAGCGTGCGCACTTTCACGTCGAGCGAGGCCGCGCGGACGTCGAAGCGCTCGACAATTGCTCGCGCGTCGTCGCGCTCGCGAGAGCGGTCCAGGAGCATACCGTGCTTCAACTCGGGCAGACGCTGTCGTCCGAGCGTCGCGTTTTCGACGATCGAAAAGTTCAAGACGAGCCCCTCGACGTGACGATCTTGAGGAATGACGCCGATGCGAGGGGCGCCGCGCTTCGGTGCGCGCGGCCACACCACGTTTCCGCGATACGGAATCATACCGGCGATCGCATCGGCAAGCGCCGTCTGGCCGTTCCCTTCGACGCCGGCGATTCCGACGATTTCACCGCAGTGAACCTCGAGCGTTACGCCCGCGACGCCGGCTTCTGCGCTCCCCGCGTGAAGATCTCGCACGGCGAGACATGGCTCATGCTTCGTCTCCGCACGCGTCGCCACCGTCGGCAGCTCGCCCCCGACCATCGCTCGCGCGATCTCTCCGATGCTCGTCTCCTGCGTCCGCATCGCAGCGACGATGCGTCCGTGCCGCATGACCGTGACGCGTGCGCTGTACGAGATGACTTCCTGAAGTTTGTGCGTGACGACGAGCACGGCGGTGCCGCGTTTTGCGAGCGCGACGATCGTCGCGAAGAATCCGTCGATCTCCGCCGGAGCGAGCGCCGCAGTCGGCTCGTCGAGAAGAAGCACCGAAGGAGATCGCTCGAGCTCGCGCAGCAACTCGACGCGCTGCTGAATGCCGATCGGAAGGTCTTCGACGAACGCGTCGGGGTCGATCGCGAGACTGTTTGCCGATGCAATCTCTCGCACGCGCGCGCGTGCGGCGTTCGCGTCGATTCCCCACGCCTTGCGAGGCTCGCGGCCGAGGAGCACGTTCTGCCAAACGCGCAGTCGCCCGACGAGCTCGAAGTGCTGGTGCACGAGTCCCACGCTTCCGTGCGCCTCTACAGTGCCGGCATCGGGACTCAGCTCGCCGAACGCAATTGCGGCGAGCGTCGACTTTCCCGCGCCGTTCTCCCCGACGAGCGCGTGGATCTCGCCGGAATAGAGCTCAAGGTCGACGCCGTCGACGGCGACGACTCCAGGGAACGTCTTGCGGATACCTCGCAGCCGGAGCGCTTCGCGTGACGTCAAGGCAGCGGCACCGGCCGAAACGCAGCTTCGCCGGCACGCGTGTACGGCGGCGTGATCTTTCCGTCCTCGACTGCTCGTTCGATGAGTGCAAGCCGCGCGAGGCGCGCCGCCCCGATCGCGTTCTTCGTGTACCGGAAATCGGTGAGGCCGATTGCGTGCTGCTTCAGCCCCAGGATGATGTGCCCGTGCATCGGACGACCGTCTTTAATCGCCTTCGCGACGTCGAAGACCGCGACGTAGACTTTCTTGACCATCGACGTGAGAATCTTTCCGGGAAGAAGTCCATCCATGTCGGAGTCGACGCCGATCACGTAATCATGCGACCGCGACCTCACGGAGTCGACAGATCCGAGCGTCGCTTTGCCGGCTGCCGAGTAGACGATGTCGGCACCGTCGTCGAAAAGCAGATCGGTGAGTTCCTTTCCCGCAGCGACGTCGTCGAAGCTTCCGACGTACTTGACGTCAACGCGCGTCTTCGGATCGACCTCGCGTGCACCGGCGACGAATCCTGCCTCGAACTTCTCCAGAAGCGGTATGTCTTCGCCGCCGAGAAACGCAACGTGATGCGTCCTGCTCATCATCGCCGCGAGCGCTCCGGCGAGAAACGAACCGTCCTGCTCTCTGAACGTCACCGAGACGACGTTCGGGTCGTCGACGACACCGTCGATAATCGCGAAGTGCTGCGTCGGATTTGCCTGCGCGACTTCGTCGAGATCGCGGCTCATGAGAACGCCGATTGCGTAGATCATGTCGAAGTGAAGGTTGGAAAGCGCACTCAGGTTCGGTTGATAGTCCGCGGCGGAGCGCGACTGCAGCACCTGAATGTACGCGCCGAGACGCGCGCGCGAGTTGAGCAATCCTTGATACGCGGAGTCGTTGAACGAATGATCGCCGAGTCCACCAACGTCCGTGACCATGCCGAGCGTCAGCTGGCCCGGCCGGGGGCCGCGGTGGTGCCACGCGCATCCTGAAAGGAAGAGCGTCGCCGCGACGGCTGAAAACGCCATCCGCTTCAAGAGCCGCATCCTCTCGCGAAGTACGGCTGCGCCGCCGCGGAAGCCTGCGGGAGAATCGGAGGAAGGCGGGTAAGCGCGTCGCATGAGCGCTCCTGACCTTCGACGGCGGCCGCCGCGACGCTGGAACGAGTCGCTCGGTCAGATCCGCTGGCTGCCAAGGCTCATCGACAAGACGCGCGCAGCGCTTGCGGGCGATCTTGGAGATTATCTCTTTGGGCAGAGTCCGATGGACCGCAGGCTCTTGCGCGTGCTCCGAATCGGGCATCGCGAGTTTGCGCGCGTCGTGCGCGACGCACCCGAGGACGCCGACGTTTTGGCAGCGTTGCAGGCGAGGACGCCGGAAGGAGTGCGCGCGGCACGGCAGTGGAGCGACGAGCTTCCACGGCGCCATGCGCTCTTTCTCTTTCTCCTCGATTTGGACGACGGCTATCTCGGGAAGCGCTGGAGCGTCGTGCGCCAACCCCTGCGTTTCGGCGCATCCTGTTTCGTAAAGCTCGTGAAACTTCTTTGGCCATCACGAGCGGTTGAAGGGCTATGAGCCGCGTCGACGTCATCGGCGTTCCCATGGATCTCGGCGCGAGCCGTCGAGGCGTCGACATGGGTCCGTCCGCCGTCCGTTACGCGCGCTTGCACGAACGACTCTTGGCGCTCGGTGTTCACGACGTGAACGACCATGGAAACGTCTACGTTCCCGTGCGCGAAGCGGTGCACAATGCCGATCGGCAAGCGCACTATCACGACGTCATCGACGAAGTGTGCGGGCGACTTGCCGGCGTCGTCGAGCGCGTCGCTCGCGACGGCGGAATGCCCGTCGTTCTCGGCGGCGATCACTCGATCGCGATGGGGACGCTTGCCGGACTGCGCCGTGCCTTCGGACGTCCGCCGGGACTGCTGTGGATCGACGCGCATGCCGACATCAATAGTCCCGACACGTCGCGTACGGGAAACGTGCACGGCATGCCGCTGTGGTTTGCGCTCGAGCGGGGCGACGCGATCGCGGAACAGAGCGTGCTCATTGGATTGCGGGACGTCGACGAGGCGGAGAAGCGCACGCTTCGGGACCGCGGCGTCCGCGCGTTCTCCATGACGGAGATCGACCGCTTCGGGATGGCGCGCGTCATGGAAGAAGCGCTTCGCATCGCAGGCGGCGAGCAGCGTCGACTGCACGTAACGTTCGATCTCGACGCGATCGATCCGTCGGAGGCGCCCGGAACGGGGACACCCGTAAAGGGCGGGCTGAGTTATCGCGAGGCGCACCTCCTCATGGAGATGGTTGCCGAGACAGGGCAGCTTTGCTCGATGGAGATGGTGGAGATCAATCCGATTCTCGATCGCTCGAACCAGACGGCGCTTCTCGTCGTCGGTCTCATCTGCTCTGCGCTGGGCAAATCCATACTATGAAGAAAACCGGCGTCGTGCTCTACCAAGCGGAATGGTGCCCGTACTGCGCGCGCGTACGCTCCGCGATGACGGACATGCTCTTAGACTATCAGGTCGTCAACGTTCCTCGCGCGCACTCGCAGCGCACCGCGCTCAAAGAACTCTTCGGTACCACCGGGATTCCGTCGATGACGGACGGTGACGTAAAGATCGCCGACGACGACGACGCGATCATCGCGCACCTTAAGAAGACCTACGGCTAGATGCGCGCATGAAGCATAGCGCCGCGTCTCAGCGCCACCTTAGGCGTCTGGCGAAGAGGTGCGTGGCGGCCCAACACCCGCACTTGCCGGCGTTTCCGCGACGCACGTACGAAATCGTCTATGCAGATCCGCCGTGGTTTTACTATGGAAGCCAAATCAAGGACGCTGCTGCGGCAAAACACTATCCGCTCATGGATCAGGACGCGATCGCGTCGCTTCCGATTCGCTCGATCATGTCGAAGCGAGCCGCGCTCTTTCTATGGGCAACGGGTCCGCGTCTGAACTTTGCGATCGAGCTTGTCGAGCGCTGGGGCCTGTACTATCGCGGCGTTGCGTACGTGTGGGTGAAGACGAACCGGCAAGGAAGCATTATTCGCGGTCAGGGCATTCCTCCGACCTTTACGAAACCGACGACGGAGTTCGTGCTCGCAGCGACGACAATGCCGACCGGAAGACCATTTCCGATCCTCGACCTCAGGCAACCGCAAGTCATACTGGAACCGCGAGCGGAGCATAGCCGCAAGCCGGCGATATTTCGCGAGAGCATTGCGAAGCTCTGCGGTGAGAGGTCCCGCATCGAGCTCTTCGCTCGAGAACGAGCCTATGGGTGGGACGCATGGGGTCCCGAGACGGAGAAGTTTCGGGCCGCTACCGGCTTGCGACGAGCACGGCAACACACGCGCCGCAGACCGTCGCAAGAAAGTTGACTGCGTCGTTGTTCATCCATGCCGCTCCGCGAAGAAGCGTCGTCGCGTTTCCGCAAGCGTGAGGATTCATCTCGCACGCCCGATCGCAGTGCGGGCACCAGCGTAGTCCTTGCACGCTCGCTCCGAGAATCGAGTCGAAGAGGCCGCCCGCGAAGCCCGCTGCAAGCACCGGCAAGAATGGCGCGACGCGTGAGCCGAACGCTGTTGCGGCGACGAACGCAGCACCCAGAATCGAGGCGATCGTTCCGACGAGCGTGACGCCGCCGGAGAAGCCGCGCTCGACCGGCCGAAATGTCAAAATCGAGCGCGGTGTGCCCCCAAGCGTCCCGATCTCCGTCGACCACGTGTCCGCCGTTGCAGCCGCGAGCGATCCCGCAAAACCGAGAAAGAGCGGCACGCGCAATGCGGGATAGAGCGCGCCGAACACGATGCAGAGCGTTGCGACGCCGCCGTTGGCGAAGACCTGCGCGGCGTCGCGCGCACCTTGCTTTCCCCAATCGACGAGCGCGTGCTTTCGTCGCGACCCGAGGCGCGAGAGAAGCGACGAGCTCACGAAGAACGCGAGCAGCACTGCTGCGGCTCGCCATCCACCAATGCCGAAGATGACGGCGCCGACCGCGAACGCCATCACCGCTCCCGACGCCGTCAGCGCACGCGACGAATAGGAGGCGACGGCGATGCAAAGCGACGCGACCACGGCGACGACCGCTTGCGTCATGCGATAGCGGCGCGCGCTTCCAGTGCGGCCGTCAACGCCTCGACCGTGAAGTCGTCGGGGACGACGTCGACTTGAAGCCCTATATCGCGAGCTTCATGGGCAGTAATCGGGCCGATGCACGCGACGATCTTTCCACGCGCCGCCGTGCGAGCAGCCGCGTTGCCGCCGAGCAGCGTCGCAAAGCCGCGTACCGTGCTTCCGCTCGTGAACGCGAGCATGTCGCAGCGCGCAACTTTCTTTGAAAACGAGGGGTCGTCGACCGTCGTCGTCTTGTACGCGGCAATCGCCAGCGGGCAGCGCCCAGATTGCGCGAGCACGGTGCGCACGACATCGCGACCTTCTTGTGCACCGAGGACGAGCACGCGATCTCCTTCACGCGTACGCTCGAGCACGTCGCGAGCGACGTCTTCGCTCGTCGAGCGTCTGGAGACGAGCTCCGGGCAAACTCCGTGTGCTTCGAGGTGATCGGCCGTCTTCGTCCCGATCGCCGCAACGCGTGCGCGGACGGCGCGCGCATCGAGTCCCGAGTCGGAGAGTGCGCGAAAGAGAGCGTCGACGGCGTTCCGAGAAAGGAAGACGATCCACGCGTACTCGCTCAGGTTTTGCGCGGCGTGGCTGAGTGCGCCGGCGTCGTCGGGCGGATGGATCGCAATCGTCGGCGCGATGACGGCCTCCGCGCCGCGTGCCGCAAGCGCGCGCGCGAAGCGCTGCGCGTCGTGCTCCGGACGCGTCACGAGCACGCGCCTTCCAAAAAGCGGCCCGCGATCCGCGTTTCCGCTCACTGCGGCAGCGTTTCGCCCAGCTCCGCGATCTGCGCCGCCAGATTCAGCTCGAAGAGCTCGTCGAGAACGCGTACGTGTGAGAGCACCTCCGCTTCGCTCTCCGTCGCCTTCTCTCGAATGTTCGCGATCGCGCTGTGGAGGAGCTTCGAGACGATCGTCATGGACATGCCTGCGACGAGCGCGCGTTCGCGCTCCGTGAGCTCGGGACAGCGTGCGAAGAGTCGCTCGATCTCGGCGACGCGAATCGACTCCGCCTTCTGCGTGAGCGATGCGATCGCCGGCACCGCGAAACGGGATCGGTACCAGCGCAGGAAGCGTTCGAGATAACGCGCGATGATGCGTTCGACGTCGGGAATCGCATCGCGCCGCAGTTGGAGGCGCTCTTCGATGACCGGGCGTAAGCCGTCGACGTCGACGAGCGAGACGTTTGGCAACGTGCTAACCTCGGGGTCGATGTCGCGCGGCACCGCGAGATCGACGACGACGAGTGGGCGGTCTCCAGGACGCGCCTTTTCGAGCAGCTCCTTCGTGACCACGAAATGCGACGCGCCGGTGGACGCGATTAACACGTCGGCCTCGGCGAGTGCGGCGCCGAGACGCGGCATTTCGATCGCGGTGCCGAAACCGGCTTCCGCGACGAGATCGCGACCGCGCGAGGGCGTACGGTTCGCGACGACGACCGACGCGACGCCTTCGTCGCGTAAACGGCGCAGCGCCGTGCGGCTCATCTTTCCAGCGCCGGCAACGACGACGAATGCGCCATGCAACGTTCCGCGCCGCGCGCGAATGCTCTCGATCGCGGCGGTCGCGAGCGAGAGTGATTCTCCGCCGATGCGCGTCGTCGAACGCGCGGTCTTTCCGGCGCGCAGCGCTTCGTGGAAAAGGCGATGGAGCGTCGCTCCGAGCGCGCCGGCCCGCTGCGCTTGAACGTACGCGTCTTTTACCTGTCCGAGTATCTCTGCTTCACCTACGAGCATCGAGTCGATGCCGGTCGCGACGCGGAAGAGATGCTCCGCTGCTTCGCCGCCAAGAAGCGTGTAGAGATACGACTCGAGATCGTAGTCGATGCTGCCATGCCTGAAGTTGAGCAGAAACGCCTTGAGCTGCGCGACGCCGGTCTCGTAATCTTCGACTTCGGCGTAGAACTCGAGCCGACCGCAGGTCTGTAGCATCGCCGCTTCTCGAACCGCCTCGTAGTCGCGCAGCGCCGAGAGCGTTTCGGCCATGCGTGACGGCGGAAACGCATGGCGCTCGCGAACGTCGAGTGGTGCGGTGCGGTGCGAGAGACCAAGGCAGACGAGTGGCACGGCGCTTATGCTTCCTCGACGGCCGGCATCGTTCCGACGGCAAGACGATGCGTGAGAATCGAGAGCTCTCCGGCGAGATCGATGTTGCGCACGACGACGGGCATTCCGTCCTCGCGATGAACGCGCAACGTCGACGGAGCGAAGTTCAAGATCGCGCGAACTCCTGCGCCGGCAAGCGTTTCGGCGACGCCTTGCGCTGCTTCGGCGGGAACGGCAACTACCGCGATCTCGCAGGCGGCCGCTCGTAACACGCGCGTCGCGTCGGCGATATCGTCGACGCGGACACCTTGCCACTCCTGGCCGATCACCTGCGGCGAACGGTCAAAGATCGCTACCACGTCGAAGCGCCTTTCTCGCGCCGCGAGGAACGTCGCGAAGGCGTGACCGAGATAGCCGAACCCCGCGATGGCGACGCGCCAGTCATGCTCCAATCCTAAAACCCAAGCGAGGTGCGCGCTCAGCGGTTTAATCGCATATCCGTGACCGCGGCGGCCGCGCGCCCCCAGCGCACACAGGTCCTTGCGGATCTGCGTAGGGGCGATCGTCTCCCCGAGGAGCGTCGCGAGCCCGTGCGAGGTTATTGTGCCCTTTCCCGCCGCCGATGCCTCGCGGAGTGCCCGATGATAGGCGTACAGACGCGGGATCGAGACTCCGAACCCCGGTTCCATCAGGGTGCCGCTGCCCCAATCTCGGCGAAGGCGTCATCCGCCGCTGCGAGCGTTCGCTCGATATCGCGCGTCGAATGCGCCGACGAGACGAAGCCGGACTCGAACTGCGAGGGAGCGAGCAAGATGCCGCGATCCAGCATGGCATGAAAGTACTTCGCGTAGAGCGAGGTATCAGACTTCATCGCAGAGGCCAAGTCGACGACCGGATCGGCAGTGAAGAAGAGTCCGAACATAGAGCCGGCATGCGCCGTTTGATGCGCGACGCCATGCTTCTCCAAGACCGCGGCGAGGCCGTTCGTGAGAAGGCCGGTGAGCACGTCGAGACGCTCGAAGAGCGTGAAATCATCGCGTACCGCTTTGAGCGTGGCGATCCCCGCGGCCATTGCGAGAGGATTTCCCGAGAGCGTTCCCGCGTGAAAGACCGGTCCGTCTGGACTCAGGTATGCCATGACGTCTTCGCTGCCGCCGAACGCTCCGATGGGCAGGCCGCCGCCGATGACTTTGCCGAGCACCGTGAGATCAGGTCTGATGCCGACGCGTTCTTGCACGCCTCCGCGCGCGACGCGAAAGCCAGTCATCACCTCGTCAAAGATGAGCACCGCGCGTTCGCGCGTACACGTCTCGCGCAACCGTTCCAAGAACTGCGACTGCGGGAGTACGAGCCCCATGTTTCCTGCGTACGGCTCGATGATGACACCGGCGATCTCGCCGGAATGCGCTGCGAATGCCGCGTCGACTGCGTCGGGGTCGTTGTATGGCACGACGATCGTATCGGCTGCCGTTGCGCGCGGCACGCCCGGCGAACTCGGTATGCCGAGCGTCAGCGCGCTCGATCCAGCAGAGATGAGGAACGGATCGGCAGCGCCGTGATAGCAACCGGCGAACTTCACGATCTTATCGCGCCGAGTGTACCCTCGCGCAAGGCGAATGGCGCTCATCGACGCTTCCGTGCCGCTCGACGTAAAGCGAACGCGATCGAGGCTCGGCATCATCGAGCAGATGAGCTCGGCGAGTTCAGTCTCCGCTTCGGTGGGTGCGCCAAACGATGCTCCACGCGCGGCTGCAGCGGCAATTGCTTTCGTAACGGCGGGATTTGCGTGACCGAGCAAGAGCGGTCCCCACGAGAGGACGTAGTCGACGTACTCGTGGCCGTCGACGTCGTACACGATCGCGCCGGAGCCGCTCTTTATGAAGACCGGCGACCCTCCGACGGCTTTGAACGCGCGGACGGACGAGTTGACGCCCCCCGCGATAACGTTGCGCGCGCGGGAGAACGCCGCGATCGACCGTTCGTATGTCATCGGTTGCGAACGGCCCATTCCTTCGCGAAGTACGTGATCACGATATCGGCCCCGGCGCGAACGAAAGCGACGAGCGTCTCGTCGATCGCCCGTTCTTCCAGCCATCCGTTTGCGATCGCCGCTTTGAGCATCGAGTATTCGCCGCTCACGTTGTAGACGGCGATCGGCACGTCGAACGAGTCGCGCGCAGCGCGCACGACGTCGAGGTACGGCAGACCCGGCTTGACCATGACGGCGTCGGCGCCTTCTTCTATGTCCAGCGCGATCTCGCGCAAGGCTTCGCGTACGTTCGGGGCATCCATCTGATAGGAGCGGCGGTCGCCGAACTGCGGCGACGACTGCGCCGCCTCCCGAAACGGTCCGTAAAAAGCCGACGCGTATTTCGCGCTGTACGCGAGAAGTGCGACGTCGATGAAGCCGTGGGCGTCGAGAGCAGAGCGCAGCGCCTCGACGCGGCCGTCCATCATGTCGGAGGGAGCCACGACGTCGACGCCGGCGCTCGCGTACGTGAGGGCGACGCGCGTGAGATACGCTACCGTCGCGTCGTTGTCGACGTTGCCAGCGGCATCGAGCACACCGCAGTGCCCGTGATCGGTGTACTCGCAGTTGCAGAGATCGGCAATGACGAGCATCTCCGGAACCGCGTTCTTGATCGCGCGAATCGCTTGCTGCACGACGCCACCGGAATCGGCATTGCTCGACCCAGCCGCGTCCTTCTTTCGCGGGATGCCGAAAAGCAGTATCGCCGGAATCTGCAGGGCATGCAGCGCTCCCGCTTCCGCGACAGCATCATCGACGGTGTAACGACTGATGCCGGGCATCGACGAGATCGGTCCCGCATCTTCGGTGCGTTCGACGACGAAGAGTGGTTGCACGAGTTGCTCGACGCGAACGACGTGCTCTCGCACGAGACCGCGCAGCGCAGGCGTTCGGCGCAGACGTCGCATCCGTACTGCGATCACGTGCTCGCTCCGGAGGTCTGCAGGCGCGAAAGCACGCGCTGTGCGAGCGATTCACCGAGAAGCTCGGCGTCACGGGTTCCGTGCACCTCGCCGTCGACGCGTTCGCGAACGATGTCTTCAGGCGTCGCATAGGCGAGGTGCGCACGCATGCGCGTGCCCTCGAGAGATGCGTTCACGCCGATCGGCGTGCTGCAGCCCGCGTGCAGTGCTCGCAACGCAGCGCGTTCGCAGAGCACACAGCACTCCGCGACGGCATCGTTCACCGCTGCGCGCAGCTCGTATGCGAACAGCTCGTCATCGGCACGTGTCTCAACCGCAAGGGCCCCTTGGCCGGCCGCCGGGACGATCGCTTCGACGGAGAATGGGACGGTATGCGTTGCTCGCGCGCCTAGCCGCTGCAAGCCGGCCGCCGCCAGCACGATTGCATCGTACGCACCTTCGCTCAGCCGGCGCAAGCGCGTATCGACGTTGCCGCGCAAATCGACGTACGTCAACTCGGGGCGCAGCGCCTTCAGTTGGAAGCGCCGCCGAAGACTCGAGGTGCCGACGACGGCGCCGCTCGGCAACGCGTCGAAACTCGCGTAGCGTTCGCTGCAGAAGGCGTCACGCGGATCCTCTCGCGCGGAGATTGCTGCGAGCGCCATGCCGATGCTCAGCTCGCTCGGAAGATCCTTCGCAGAGTGCACGGCATAATCGGCGCGGCGTTCGAGCAGCGCGTGCTCGAGTTCTTTCACAAAGACGTTTACGTCACCGAACGCGTGGAGAGGACGTTTGCGATCGCGGTCGCCTGCGGTCGTCACGTTCAAGATTTCGCTCGCGATCCCGCGTTTCGCGACCGTGGCGGCGACGGTTCGCGCCTGCGCGGTTGCAAGCGCGCTCGCGCGTGAAGCGCAGATTGCGCGCTCGAGCTTCATCTGAATGCCCGCCCGAGCCGATACGAGCAACCGGAGACCTCCCTCGAAAACACGGCGGAGAAGAGTTCCCCACACGCCCGGCAAACACCGTTTACGCTATGGAGAGGCCGGTGCGCGCAGCGTTGATCGGCGCGCTCGCCGGTGCGCTTGCAACGCTGCCCGGGCTTGGCTCGGGAACGTTGTGGGACAACAGCGAGACCGCCTACGGCGAAGTGGCGCGAGAAGTTCTCCTGACGCACGACTGGATCGTGCTGCACTTCAACGGGCATCCGTGGTTCGTGCAGCCTCCGCTCTACTTTTGGATTGCGGCACTTGCTGCGCGGGTGTTCGGCATCACGGCATTCGCGCTGCGACTTCCGTCGGCGCTAGCCACCGTCGCGATGGGAGCGGTGCTCGCATACGCGCTTGCGCGGCGATGCGGCGAGCGTGCAGGCATCGTTGCGAGCATCGTGCTTTCGACAGCGCTCATGCAAGCCGTCATCGGACGTCTCGCAATTATGGATGCGATTCTCGACCTCGCCGTGACCGTCGCGGTGCTCTCGTGGTTTCGCGCGCTCGAAACCGGGCGCGAACGGTACTACGTGTACGGTGCCGTTGCAACGGCGTTCGGTTTTCTCGCAAAGGGCCCGGTCGCTCCGGTCGTTGCGCTGCTCGTCGTCGTGCCTTACGTCCTTTGGGCGCATCGCGACGGTCTGCGCCTGCCGAGTCTGCGCGCGTGCGTTATTGCATCCTTTCTCTTTCTCCTCATCGTCGTTCCGTGGTTTGCCGCGACCGCATCGCGCACGGGGATGCGCGGGATCTTGCAGCTGCTCGGGCATTACACGGTCGGGCGATACACCGGCGTTATCGAAAACCAGTCAGGACCGTTCTGGTACTACCTGCCGGTTCTCATTCTCGGGTTCTTTCCGTGGATCGCGTTTCTGCCGCCCGCGATCTTTTACGGCGCGAGCCGTACGAAGGACGAGAGGCTTTGGAAGCTTGGCTTCACGTGGATCGTCGTGCCGCTCGTCTTCTTTAGTTTCGCAAGGACGAAGCTTCCGAACTACGTCGCGCTCGAGCTTCCAGGGCTTGCGATCGTGACAGCACTCTATTTCGACGCCGTCGCGCGCAAGGGCGCGACTCGGTCGGCGATTATCGCGTCAACGATCGTTCCGGTGACGATCGGCTTGCTCGCGATCGCAATACGCGTCTTCACACTCGAGAACCGGCTCACGGTTGCCGTCGCCGCCGCCGTGGCGCCACTCCTCGGCGCAGCGATAGCGGTCTTCGCCGGATCGCTCGTTACGGCGGTGCTCCTCGCGCGCCGCTTTAGCATTGGCGCGGCACCGTATGCGCTTGGCCTCGCGATGCTCGCTGCGGTCGACGTTCTTGCCGTTGCGGTGCTGCCGCACGCAGAAGCGTTCAAACCGGTCCCGGCTCTCGCCGCGATCATCGATCGCGACCGGCGTTCGGGCGACGCCGTCGCGATTCAGGACGTCTCGGGTTCCAACGCTCTCATCTTCTACACGAGGCCGGGCGTCATCGTCCTGTCGTCGCCGAGCGACGCGTCGCGAAACGTCGACGATCCGCGGCGCGTCATCTGCGACTCATCCCGCCTCTGGCTCGTCGCACCGCGCGCGCAACCGACGATCGATCCAACGTACGGACGCAGCCGCCGCGTCATCGCGACGGCTGCGAAAGCTGCACTCGAGCTCTACTCGGGCGCTACTTGCTCACCTGCGTCGCGCTGACGGGTGACGCTTTGTTGTTACCGAGCGACGTGCGGATGTACGTGATGACGTCGGCAACGTCTTGCGTCGAGAGCGAGCTCTTCCATGCAGGCATCGTCCCGTTGTAGCTCTGTCCGTTCACCGTAATCGGTCCCGAGCGTCCGTTCTCGACGACGTTGATGACTGCCGGTGCCGGACCCGTTACGAACGGATTGTTCGCCAGCGGCGGAAACGCTCCAGGCGTTCCTTGTCCTTGCGCGCCGTGACACGACGAGCAGTTTTGCGAGAAGACGGCGGCACCGTGCGTCGCCGAAGAGGCCTGCATTGCGCCACCGGCTATCGCCGTCGTGTTGTTGGTAAGAACGGGCGCGGTCGTCGTTGACGGGGCGGCAGCCGGGACGGCAGCCGCAGCCGCTGCGGCCTGGTTGGCCTGGATCGAAATTTGGCTGTACACGGAGAGGCCGACAATGACCGCGACGACGAGCGTGATCGCGGTAAGCATTCCCTTGCGATCCGAAGCGAGCCGCGAACGGCTGCGATCGATCCATGGCAGCAAGAGGACGATGAGAGCGAAGATCGAGGGAACGATGATCGTCGCGACGAGATCAAGCTGCGGTGGCACGATTCTCAGTAAGCCGAAGAGCGAGAGAAAGTACCATGCCGGATACGGAACGAACGTCGTGTTCGTCGGGTCGGCCTTCACGTCGAGGAACGGCGGTGCCACCCACGCGAGAAACAGAATCAAGATGAAGACCAAGAACGACACGACCGTGTCCATGAAGACCTGGTCTGGCCAGAAACGCCCGACGCGCATGCCGCGGCGGTCGTCGATGAGCGGCCCGGCCGCGCCGTTGTGGCGGAAGATAGCAAGATGCGCGCCGACGAGCGCGAGCAGCAGTGCCGGCATGAGCCAGACGTGCAATCCGAAGAAACGGTTGATCGTCTGCGTTCCCATGACGCCGCCGCCTTGCGCGATGCTCTGGATGACGGGTCCTGCGATCGGCGCGGTACCCGTGATGTTCAGCGAGACCTGCGACGCGAAATAGGCGTTCATGTCCCACGGCAACAGGTAGCCGGTGAGCCCGAGCACGAGTGTGAAGAGGAGCAGCAGGACTCCGACGACCCATTGCAGCTCGCGCGGCGCCTTGTAGGCGCCCGAGACGGCGACTTGCAGCATGTGAAGGAAGACGAGTGCGATCATCGCCGACGCGCCCCAGTAGTGCATCGAGAGCACGAAGTGCTCGAAGCCGTTGTCGTAGATCGCTTTCGTCGACTCCCACGCGGTCGCCGCAGACGGAGCATACCAGAACGTGAGCGCGATGCCGGTGGCGATTTGGAGGATCATTGCGAAGAGCGTCGCGCTGCCGAAGACGTACCAGTAGCTCTCTCCGCCGGGAATATCTTCGGTGAGAAAGTCCTTCGTCATCGAGACGAAGCCCGTACGGCGTTCGATCCAGTTTATCACCGATGCTATCATGCTCGCTCCTCGCCTACGACACGTACGAGATGACGATGCGATCGGGCGTCGTCGACTGATAGCGAATCCACATCAACTCCGCGATGCCCTTCTGTTCGCGCATCGGCAGCGGATCGAGCCCTCTCGGCGCGGGGCCGGCAAGATGTGCGCCGTCGAAGTTGTACTGCGATCCGTGGCAAGGGCACATGAATTTGTTCGCTGCAGAATCCCAGTTGTATCTGCAGCCGAGGTGCGGGCAGAGCGGGCTAAAGAGAACGAAACTCATGTTCACGACGTTGTACGGAACGTCGGCCTTGCCGCCGGGACCGTTGAAGATGTCGGGGCGCGCGGCGCGAAAGCGCGCCGGATTCACTTTGATGCCCCATACGTAATCCTGCATCGTCTCCTCGGGCAGGTACGCGTCCTTCGTCGTCATAGAGAAGTCGAGCTTGACCGGCGTGTTCGTTGCCGTCTCCAAGTCTCCGAACTCCGCCTTCGTCAGCGGAGACCACGTTCCGGTCTTCGCAGTGCCTTGCGGTATCAAACCGCCGATGATCGGGATCGCAAGCCCAAGGCCAATAATGCCGCTTACCGTAACGACGGCGCCGACCATAAAGGTGCGGCGTGAAACTTCGTCCTCAGTCTCCGGTTGCTCTTGAGCGCGGTGCGCGCTGTGACTCGCCATGCTCTATCCTTTACTAGGAATGGTTCGGCTGCCCTTTTCAGCGCGTCAGCTGCGACTTTTCTAGCCGGCTAGACCTTGTAGCTGTGCAGACCGCTGATCCAAATGTTCACGCCTAAGTAGCAGAAGATGATCGACAGGAAGGCGACGACGCTCCACCAACTGCAGCGCATCCCTCGCCATGCGTTGCGCGTGTGGAGATGCATGTAGGCGGCATAGAGTATCCACGACGCGAGCGCTGCGGTCTCTTTCGGGTCCCACTGCCAATAGGCACCCCACGCTTCGTGCGCCCACGCAGCACCCGTGATGACGCCGAGCGTGAGGAGCGGCAATCCTATCGACACCGCTCGGTAGACGAGGATGTCGAGCTGCGCGAGCGACGGAAGGGTCGCAAGCCATCCCGCGACGGCGCTGCCTTCCGACACGGCCGCCGCGAGTGCAGGCGTATCGCGAAGAGCTGGATTCACGCCGTCGTCGTCGGTTCCGTAACGCGCCGAACGTGCGACTTCGAACGGCGGTACCACGGGTCCGGCGGCGGTCGCAGCGCTGATGCGTACGCGCCGCGTCGCGAAATGCCGCTCTCCGTAATACTTGACGAGGTAGAGCAGCGAGAAGACGAACGAGACGAGGAATGCTCCGTACGAAGAAACGACGAGCGGCACGTGGATCTTTGCCCAGTACGACTGCAGCGACGGCACCGCCGGCATCACTCCCTCGTCCCATGTAACGCCGTAGGCCAAAAAAACGGCCGCGATCGCGAGTACGAAACCTCCGGCGAACCAGAGACGGTAGCGAAACGCGAATCCGATAAAAATCGCAACCGACATTGCGGCGAAGAGCGAGAGCGAGCCGTATAAGTTCAGGAGCGGCCAGATGTGGGTCTCGGCGTAGCGCGCCCCCAACTGTGCGAACTGCGCTGCGCACCCGATCACCGCAAGCGACGCGCCGAAGTTGCGCAGCCAGTCCTCTCGCGACAGAAAGTACGCGACGAGCGCGACGGCGCCGACCGCGTACGCGGAGAGTGCGAGGATCATGAGCACGCCGTCAAGAGCCATCGGGTGCATCGTTTACCGTTCTACTCCTTCGGCTCCGCGCAATGCGGAGACCAACTCCTGGAACTGCGATTCGAAGATGTCATACCCTTTGACGGTCGTCGCGGCGAGCCCCACCGTGCAAGCGCCATCTTCGGCGCTGTCGACGCGCACGTGAAGCCGCGCAGGTAAGAAGTAAAACGATATGACGAGGCCGACGAGAAGAAGGATGGCGCCCGCGGCGACCAACGGCACGCCCGGATCGTATCGATACTGAAAGCCGCTGTAGATGACGTCGCTCACGGGCGTCACGCTCCAGCCGTTTCCGAGATCGAGCGGCGCTCCGAGAGGAGCGAGCACCTCGCCGATCGCCTGTCCCCCGTCCAGGACTGCGAGAATGACGGCAGGGTCGCTGATGCGCGGATCGGGCGACGGCATCTTCGTTCGGCGATCGACGGTGGGAACGAACCGCTCGTAGACGACGCTCTGCGCCGTTCCCGGAATTTGCATCGCGTCACCTTCGACGAGTGTGCGCCTCCCAAGAGACGTGACGGAAACGCCGTCGTGCGAAACGGCAAAGCGCATGCCGAAGCCGTAACTCGCTTGATAGAGCAGGGTTCCGTCGAGATCGATCGGATGATTGACGCGCACGACCATCGGCGTCGGTATCCCGTCGTGCCGAACGACGGTGACGCGCGAAACGTAGTCTATCGGCTGATAGACGATGCCGCTCTTTGTCATGACGGGTTTCACGTCGTACGAGAATCCGTCGAGGCGAACGAGATCGTGGTTCTGCGGTATTTGCGCAGTGTCTCCGGTCATGATCGCCGTCTCGCCCGAATAGCCGCTCGCCCAGTAGACGATCGTTCCCGACGCGATGATCAAGATTGCGAGATGGTTGACGAGAACACCGATGCGCGCCCAATTGAAGCGGTCGGCGAAGGACCACTGCGTGCCGTCGATGTCACGCTTCGTGATCTTCCAGCCGCGACTTGCGAAGAAGCGCTCTATGCGCGCTCGCACGGACGCTTCGTCGCCCGCGACGCGGACCGTCGCATGGAGTGGCATCGCGTCGATTTTCACGGCACGATGCGGCGGCAAGCGACGTGGAATTACCTTCGTGAACGTCGCCGTCGTCATCGACGCTAGCACGAGTCCGACGCTCGCGAGATACCAAACGCTATGGTAGATGTCGTTGAAATCGAGCCGCACGATCGCGCGAGCAATCGGTGCGGGATATGACGCGAAGTAGCTTGCCGGATCTTTCCCTTGCTCGACGACGACACCGATTATCGTGAGAACGCCCCACAGCGCGAGCAGTGCTACGCCGAAGGTAACGTTTCCAAACGTTCGGATCAGGTCGTCGAGAAACTTCGGGCGCGCCAGGAACGTTCGAGAAGCAGAATGATCCATATCGAGATTTCGTAGAGGCCGTACATGGGTAGCGCTATGAGCGCCATCGTCATCGGGTTTCCGTCCGGAGCCGCGATGCCGCCGGCGACGAAGAACGCGAAGAATGCGTGACGCCGGTAGCGCCGCAGGAATGGCGAACCGACGATGCCCAGGCGCGCTAGACCGACGAGCACGACCGGCATTTGAAAAATGATCGCAAAAATGCCGAGTAAGATGAGAACGAAGTTGATGGTCGAGGCGACGCCGAACGTCGGCGTCGCAACCGCGCTCGTAATGTAGATAAGGGCGTGCACGACGCGCGGGATCACGAGAAAGTGCGCGAATGCGAGGCCGGCAAACGAGAGCAGAATCGACGGCGCGATGAAGCTGTAGACCATCCGCCGCGTTCGTGGGTGAATCGCTGGAACGACGAACATCCAGAGCTGGTAGATGAGCATCGGAAGGCCGATGACGATGCCGCCGATGACGGAGAACTTGAACTCCGTGAAGATAACGTCGGCGGGGCCGAACGCGTGCAGCTGAATCCCTGCGAAGTACGTTCGGACCATCCAGTTGATAGCGTCCTTCGACGGGATGAAGAGCAACACGGCTATGACGCCGACGGTCGCAATCGAGATCAAGAGACGAGTACGGAGCTCCCGCAGGTGCTCCGTAAAAGGCATCTCTTTTTGGTCCCACTCGTTTTCGACGGGGGGACGTTCGAGAGTCGACACGCCGTTTACGAGCTCAGCGTTCCCTTGTCGGACGGTGGTGGAACGGATTCTCCGCTAATCGAGCCGGCTTCGACGCCTTGCATGACGTCACGGTGCTCCGTCTCGGCGCGTTTCCGAGCTTCCTCGCGCGCTCGCAAGGCAGCTTCGTCAGCCTCCGCTTGGCCGGCGAGGAACTCTTTCTTTGCTTGTCCGGCGCTTCGCGCGAGCTTCGGCAGTTTGTCGGCGCCGAACAGCAGTGCGGCGATGACGACGATGCCGATGATGATCGGCGCGTCGATGATCGCAAATATCGGGTGAAGGGTCATGAGGTCTTTCCTTATTCCTTGAGTGCGTCCGCGAGGGCGCTCAGAGACTCCTTCGCCGCTCCTTCGGGTAACGGCTGCAAAGCACGCTTCGCCTCGTCCACCCACCGCGCGATCTCCGTGCGCGTGCCGGCGACGCCGCCGTAACGCTCGATCGCCTCGACGATCTGGGCGAGCGGGAGCGCACCGGTTGAGAAGAAGCCGCGCACCGCATCGCGGAAATCGTCGTCTCCTCGCGCGAGAGCAAGGATGAGAGGGATCGTCATCTTGCGCTCCGCGAGATCGTTCCCGACGGGCTTCCCCAGCGCCGCGCTTTCGGCCGTCACGTCGAGCAGATCGTCGCGCATTTGAAACGCGATGCCATAGCGATCGCCGAACTCACGCAACGCGTCGACGTACTCGGGAGGGCCGCCGGCAACGATCGCTCCGCACTCTGCCGCCGCAGCGAAGAGCGACGCAGTCTTCTTTCGCGCGATCGCGACGTATGCGGGAACGGTCGTGCGAAGCTCACCGAGCGCGTGCAGCTGCAACACTTCGCCGTCGCAAATCTCCGCGAGCGTCGTAGCGAGCACCTGCGGAATCGGAGCCGGATAGTTCGCGGTGACGTTCTTGAAGATCCAGGCGAAGAGATAATCGCCGGCCAGGACGCTCGTGCGATTACCGAAGTCGACTGCCGTCGCGTTGACTCCTCGCCGCGTCTCCGCACGATCGACGACGTCGTCATGGATGAGCGTTGCGACGTGAATGAGCTCCATGTACCCCGCGAGATGAAGTGACGAAGGAGCATCGCCCCCGCATGCCTCCACGGCAAGGAGCGTGACGCGCGGGCGCAGTCGTTTTCCGCCGGCGGCGAGCATTCGGCGCACCGCCTCCGTGATGATCGGATTCTCCGTCGTGAAGCTGCTGCGAAAGTAGTTCTCGACGAGATCGAGTAGCGCGGTCTCCTCTTCCGGCTCGCGTATCATGCGCTCGTCTCCGGTTTCGTTCCGACGTGAATCGCAATCGCTCCACCGACGAGTGGGATGCACTGTGCCGCTTCGAATCCCGCGCGCTCGAAGCGCTCGCGAAGATGCGTCGCGTCCGGATGATGCGTCAAGGAGCTGGGAAGATACGCATACGCCTGCCGCGATCCCCCGACGATCCCTCCGACGAGCGGGACGACGCCGTAGAAGTACAGTCCGAAGCAGCGCCTCCAAAGCGCGTTCTTCGGCTTGCTCACGTCGAGATTGACGAAGCGCGCGCCGGGCCGCAGCACGCGTAGGACCTCGCGAAGCACGCCGTCGAGGTCGACGACGTTGCGCAGGCTGAATCCCATCGTCGCGCCGTCGAAGGAGTTCTCGGCAAACGGTAGCTGCGTTACGTCACCCTCGACGAACGTGGCGCTGCTTCGTCCCGCGCGCAATGCCCGCCGGCGCGCCGCCTCGAGCATTGGTGCGCAAAAGTCGACGCCGGTGACGTCGAGCGTGGGATCGCTACGGAGAAGGTGAAGCACGACGTCCCCCGTGCCGCAGCAGAGATCGAGAACTCGGCCGCCTGACGGCGGCGTGAGAAGCGCGATCGCGCGCCGGCGCCAGCGCTCGTCGAGGCCAGCCGTCAGCACCCGGTTGGCCGCGTCGTAGCGAGGCGCGATCTGGGCGAACATCTCTCGTACGTAGACCGACCTGGCATCCGAGCGCGCGGGAGTTGGGTGCATGAGCCGTCCTTGCTTCCAACCCTCGCCGAAGCCGCCCTTTGTGGGATGGAAGCGCGATGCTCCAGCTCTCATCGCAACGCAGCCTCGTGGGCGCCATCGGAAGAGCGCGAGACGTAACGGTCGTCGCCTACGTCTTGCCGCGCGGCCCCGTACTCGACGCGCTAGCGTCGGCTGCTCGGCGCGGCGCCCGCGTCACGGTTCGACTCGAGGGCGCGCCCTTCTATCACACCGATGGCGTGCGCCGAGCCAACGCGTCAGTCTGTCGGGAGCTCGCTCGCTGCGGCGCGGACGCGCGCTTGGCGGACACCGACGGCAAACGCCCGTTGCACGCGAAGATCGCTTCCGTCGATGGCAAGCTCTTTCTCGACGACGTCAACTTCGGCAGTCCCGCAAAGAGCACGGTGCTCCGCGACGATGGAGCGCGCAATATAGCGTTTTGCAAGAGCGACGCTCTGAAGCGTGAAGCGGCGATGCTTCTACGAGCGCACAGGGACGGCGACGTCGCCGTCGAGAGCGAGGCCGCGGGCAATGGGAACTGCGTCTACTCGGCGCTCGCACGTCTCGGACGCGCAGGACTTCACCCGCGCCTCTTGCTGCAGCGCGGCGTTCTGACCGACGCCGAGCGGCGGGCTATGCAGTGCTTAGAGAAGGACGGCGTCGACGTGAGAACGTGCGATGCATCGGAGAAGTTTGCTCTCGCCGAAGGGCGCGCGTGGATCGGCTCTGCCAACGCGACATCACCATACTTCGACGGAGATCAACTCGATTGGGGCGCCGACACGCGCGGCCGCGCGATTCAACAAACCCTTCGCGAACGGTTCGAGCAACGATGGCAATCTGCAAGCCCGCTAACGACGGTCGAACGTTTAGGGACCGAAGGCAATACCCCAAACGCTGCTGAGGCCTGAGAGCACCTTTTGCGGCGTGCTCGAGGCAGTGATCGGCGCCGGAACCTCCCAGACCTCGTTCTGGAACGTTGTCACCCACAGATCGCCCGAGCCATCGAACGCCATGCCGACAACGGAATGATTCGTGCCGCACTCTGCGCCGGGATAGATGGCAATCGTGAACGCCGGCGTACTGCTGCTCGTAACCGGCTCGTCGAAGACACTGACGCTTCCACAGGCGGTAAAGTTGGAGACGTAGATGTGATTGCTCGAGTCTACAAGGACGCCGTATTCGTAGCCGGTGCTTCCCGTGACGGTCTCCGTTGGAGTCGAGGTCGCGCTGAGCGGCGTTGAAAACTGTAAGAGCGAGCCGCCCGCGGCCTCTGTATCGGCAGCGAACAGGTTGTTGCCGGAATCAATAGCCAGTCCGAAGGGATAGCCGAACGTCGTGCCGTTTGACGGAGCGATGACAGAAGGCGAAGATACCGACGTCCCGGAGCCGATCGACGCTGCCGAGAATGCCGCAAGGCAGCAGACGGGCTCCCCATACGGCAAGCTAACGTAGACGTTCCCGTTGGAATCTTCGGCGACGGCCTCCGGATAGCAATCCTGGTCGCAGACGGTTAGCGAAAATGCCGGCGTGCTGGACGAAGTGAGAGGCGTCTTGTACACCTGCACGATGCCCTCGTCGGTGCCTCCAGAAATGGGAACGAAGAGCCGGCCTTGCTTATCGACGAACAACTCGTCGGGATAATCGAGTGGAAGAGTCGCGACGGGGGTGCTGCTCGAGGTTACCGGCATGTCGTACACCAGGACCGCGCCACTCGTGGTGCTCTCTGAAATGTACATGTGCTTCGTCGAGCCGCTGCCGGCGTGGCCTCCCGGCGGATTAAACGCGCTCCCCGAGCTGCGGCAGCCGCAGATCAGCGCGGCTGCAGTCGCGAAAAGGAGCAAGTGAACGGCGTAGCGTGTCATTGAGCGGCCTCCCATACTCGAGAACTATAGTCGCGCGCAGGCGCGGCGCCCAGGTCGGGAAACCACACGTTTTTCGGGGGTCGGCTCCGTACGGAGGCGAAGCAAACCACTGCGGTCATGATCGTCGGCACGATAACCTGCCCGGAGCTTATCGGGCGGGCCGATGAGTTACGAGAGCTCGTTGGGCGACGTCTCTTGGCGTCGCAAGGACACGGTGCGCTCTTGGTTGTTACCGGCGATACCGGCATCGGAAAGAGCCGGCTCATTGCCGCGTTTCGCGACGAGCTTCAGGGTCGCAGGACCGCCTTCGGCGTCGGATACGCTCGCTCAGGAGGCACCGCCCCCTACCTGCCTTTCATGGAAGCATCGCGTTCGGCCGGATCGAGTCTCGCGATCCCGATAGCGCTCTCGCGCGGCGAGCAGCTTGCGGCGATGGCGGACGCGATCGCTCGAGAATCGCAACGTCGGAACACCGTTCTCGTTCTCGAGGATCTTCACTGGGCGGATGCCGCGACGCTCGACCTTCTCTCGCACCTCGTCCCGTTGCTTCCGTCGCTGCGGCTGCTCGTCGTTGCAACGTACCGCACCGACACGCAGCTCGAAGCAGTGACGGCCGGTACGCTGGCGCGGCTCGAACGTCACGCGGTCAGCCGCATCGCGCTTGGCACGCTTTCAGAGCCCGAGATCCGGCGTCTGCTCCGGCTTTCGGTACCCAATGGATTCGACGTCGACGCGCAAGCGCTGGACGAGATCGTCAGGCGCGCCGAAGGCAACGCGTTCTTCGCTGAGGAGTTGCTCAAGAGCGCTCTAGAGCGAAAAAACTCCGGTGGTGCCGGAAGCCTGCCGCTCACGATTCGCGGAGCGGTTGAAGAGCGTCTTCGCGATCTGGACGAGCCGACGCTCACGACGGCGCAGCAGGCCTCGATATTCGGGCGTCACGTCGACGCGGCGCTTCTCGCGCAACTCTACGAGTCGAGCGGCATCGACGTTTTGACGCCGTTACGCCGCCTGCGTGATTTGCGGATCATTGAAGAGACTCGCGGCGATTGCGAAGCCTTTTCGTTCAAGCACGCGTTGATTCGAGACGTCATCTATGCAAGCATGCTCGCCCGGCAGGCACAACCGCTGCACGCGCGGCTGTTGCGCATATTGGAAAGCAAACCGGGATCGAACGTCTATGACCTCGCCTATCAGGCTGCCGCGGCAAACGACGTGGAGCGTTCTCTGTTCTACGACGAGCGAGCCGGGGACGAGGCGTCTGCGGTTCACGCGTATCGCGATGCCGCTTTTTACTACGAGCGCGCGCTTACAGTCGCGCGAATGCCGGCGGTTCGCGCGCGTCTGTTCATAAAAGCAGCAGACGTGTGCGCGCGCGACGGGAGAGCAGCACGTGCGGCCGAGCTATACTCGTACGCGTCGGAAGAAGCGGACTCTGCCGGCGAGAAGAGCCGGGCACTGGAGCTACGCGGCGCCTGCGCCGTCCAGGCGAGGCTGTCGGGAGACAATGAAAGAGCCGTCTCGGTCTTATCGGCCGCGCTCGCGCAGGTCCCAGCCTCGCAGAAACGCTTACGAGCCGAGCTCGCTTTGAATCTGGCATTTTCGAAACTTGACGTTGACGATATCACGGCTGCGAAGGCGCTGATAGATAAGGCGAGGGAAGCGGCGACACCGTCGTTGTATTGGCGGGCGGCTGCCTATGCAGCAACCGTCGAGGGTGACCTCGACCAGGTTCGAGAGTCGTCCGCGCTACGGATCGCCTCGAGCATGTCGTTTGGAAGAGTGGCCACGCTCGGCGCTCGGTTCAACTTGGGGTTTTCGCTCTGCGCCCTGGGCGCCGATCGCGAAGCGTTGACGGTCTTCGACGCAATTCTCCCCGAGGTGAGCGATGCACATCTCTGGTCGCTTGTCGTGCTCACCTGTGCGAATGTCGCGTTAATCCACGCGCGCCGCGGCGAGTTTCCCGTTGCGCGTGCGTTCGTGATGCGAGGAATGGCGGCGCCGGAGCCATCGACGACCGGTCCGGTTGCGCTTACTGCGGCGGCACTCACGCTCGAAAACATGAGCGGCGATCGCGACGTAATAACGAGCGCGCATCTTCACGAGACAGCCGAAGCCGCTTTTCATAGCGGAATCGATTCAACGCTCGGGCGCTTCGCAGGGCCGTATGCTCGATGGCTGAGCGCTCAGCACCGAGAGTCGGAGGCTCGCGACATGCTTTCTCGCGCGGTTGCACTTCTGCACGGTCCCTTCGGTTCTACTGAGACGTTGCTCTCAGCCGTGGAGTTCGGCGATGAAACAACAGCGGAGCGAGCGCTCGCGCTATCGCGCCGCATCGAGAGCATGCTTGACGTTCCTCTCTATGCGGCAACGGCACCGCATCTGCGGGCGCTCGCGGCACGCCGGCGCGGAGGCGACGCCGACACCGCGAGCGCTGCCGAAGCGGCGCGCCGATACGAGGCGCTCGGATGGTCTATACATGCCGCTCGTTGCCGCGAAATGTGCGGTGCGCGCTCGCAGAGCACGTACCACAAGCTTGGTGCTAGAGGTGAGTTGCGCCGGATTGTCGGACTCTCTGCTCGCGAGAAGGAGATTGCGCGACTCGTTGCCGACGGGCTTGCCAATAAGCTTATCGCCGAGCGGTTCAATCTGAGCCTGCGAACGATTGAAAAACATCTTACCTCGATTTACGCGAAGCTCGGCCTCGACAATCGGGCGCAGCTCGTGGCTCTCGTGACGCGAGAGAGGGCTCGCGTCAGCTGACGACGCGTCCGATCTCGAAGAGCGTCGCGGCGTTACGCGTCGTCACCGAGTCGACGGTAGAGGGCGTGGTCTGCAGCGTCTGCGCGAGAACTTCCGCAGTGAATCTCATGAATGCTGGCTCGTTGCGTTTTCCACGCATGGGGATGGGCGCGAGATACGGGCAATCGGTCTCGAGCAGCAAATGGTCGATTCCAACGGTCTTCACGGCTTCGCGAAGTTCGCCCGCAGTCTTGAACGTCAGCACGCCGCCGATTCCGAGGTACAATTCGAACTGGTCGACGTAGGTTCGTGCCTGTGACGCGTTACCCGTGAAGCAGTGGATGACGCCGCGCATTCCGCTCGCAAACTCCTCGCGGAGAATCTCGACCATGCGCTCGTGCGCGTCGCGCACGTGAAAGATCAACGGCAGCGAGCGCTCGCGCGCAACGGCCATTTGAGCTCGGAGAACGCGCTCCTGTGCGTCGCGCGGGCTATGGTCGTAGAAGAAATCGAGGCCCGTTTCACCGATCGCAATCACGCACGCATTCGTCAGCAGCGATGCAAAAGCACCGGGGACGTCGGCCGGAGCATCTCGAGCTTCGTGCGGATGGATTCCGACAGAGGCTGCAAGGCCGTACTCCGTTGCTGAGGCTATCGCGCGTGCACTGTCGTTGAGGTCGCAGCCGACTGTAAGAATGTGGGTAATGCCGGCGTCGCGTGCACGCTGCACGACCGCGTCGCGGTCGCCGTCGAACTGCGCGTCGTGTACGTGGGCGTGACTATCGATCATTCCCGTTCG
>JASHPC010000214.1 GCA_030038335.1 Vulcanimicrobiota bacterium | reverse complement strand
GTCGCGCGTCGCCGCACAGATCGTCACCGGAATTGGTTTTATCGGCGGCGGACTCATCTTCGTCCGCGCTGCAACCGTTCAAGGATTGACGACCGCCGCAGTCGTATGGCTGACGGCCGCGGTCGGCATGGCCTGCGGCGCAGGACTGCCGTATCTCGCGATCTTCGTTACGGCCGGCCACTTTGCCGTCGTGCTCGCCTTTCCGCACGTCTTCGGCCGTATGAGCCGCAATGCTCCATCTGAAATCACCGTCGAAGTAACGTACGAAGACGGCCGCGACGTGCTTCGCCAAGCGCTGCTGCAGGTCGTGCAGAACGCATTCACGGTTGTTGCGATGCACTCCGAACGCGACGTCGATCAGCACCGCGGACTCTCGCGCGTGCGTCTCGGTTTGCGTGGACGCGGCTCTGCGACCGGCGTCATCGATCGTCTCGCCGCGATTCCCGGCGTCACAGGCACGCGTTGGGACGACGAGGAAGCCGGCACGTGAACGGCGTCGTCGCGATCGGCGCCGCCACCATCGACTCGCTCTTTCATCTGCATCGCGAACCCGTTCTGAGAACGTCGAACCCGGCGCGACTGGTCCGTTCGTTCGGCGGCGTCGCCCGCAACGTTGCGGAGAATCTCGCGCGCCTCGGCATTCCCGTGACGCTGTGCTCCGCCGTGGGAGATGACGAAGACGGAGCGACGCTGCTCGCGCATCTTCGCGCGGCCGGCGTTGATGCTACGTGCGTCGCCGTCGTTCCCGGCGCGCGGACCGCGCAGTACGCCGCACTCGTGGCTCCCGGCGGCGAGCTATTTACGGCTGCGTGCGATGCGACGGTCGCCGAGTGCGTGCGCCTCGACGATCGCGCGCGCGCGCGCATGGCTGAATCGGCGTGGGTCTTTCTCGACGGTAACGTCGCACCGTCCACGATCGAACGGTGCATCGCGTTGCGGCGCGAGAGCGCGTGGAGCCTCGCAATCGATGCGACGAGCGTCGAGAAAGCATCCGCTTTCCCACGCGACTTGAGCGCCGTCGACCTTGCCTTTACCAACGAGGATGAGTTGCGAACGCTCGGTGCTGCGAATCCGCGGTGCACGGTCGTAACGAAAGGCGCGCGCGGCGCCGTCGTACTCTCCAAGGAAGGCGAGATCGCGCTCGACGCGCCTGCCGCGAACGTCATCGACGTCACGGGCGCCGGAGATGCGCTCGTCGCCGCAACGCTCTACGCGCTCGTGCACGGCGAACGCATCGTCGATGCCGTGCGTGCCGGAATGCGCGCGGCGTCGTTGACGATCGAATCCGACGGGAGCGTGCGCGCCGACTTGACGGCAGAGCTCCTGCGTTGAGCGACGCACCGCCGCTTCTTCTTTCCGGCGAGGTGCGCCGTGCGAGAGAGAGCGGTGCGCCGATCGTCGCACTCGAGACGACGATTCTCTCTCACGGAATGCCGTACCCCGAGAACCTCGAGACGGCCCGCGAGGTCGAGCGAATCGTGCGCGACGGCGGTGCGGTTCCGGCGACGATCGCCGTTCTCGCGGGGAGCATCTGCGTCGGCCTCACCGATGCGCAGCTCGAGCACGTCGCTCGAGAGCCGATGCTCAAGCTTGGAAGCGCCGATCTCGCCTATGCAATCGCGACTCGCGCGGACGGCGCGACGACCGTCGCGGGCACGGTGCGTTGCGCCGCCCTTGCAGGCATCGACGTCTTTGCGACCGGCGGCATCGGCGGCGTGCATCGCGGCGCTAGCGATTCCATGGACGTTTCGGGGGATCTCGACGCGATCGCACGGTCGCCCGTCGCCGTCGTCTGCGCCGGCGCGAAGGCGCTGCTCGATCTGCCGAAGACCTTAGAGGCGCTCGAGACGCGCGGCGTTCCGGTCGTCGGATTTCGCACCGGCGAGTTTCCCGCGTTCTGGAGCCGCTCGAGCGGATTACGGCTTTCGCTGCGGCTCGACACGGCGCAGGCCATCGCGGAACTACTTCGCGCGCAACGGGCTCTCGGCTCGTCGTGCGGCATCGTCGTCGCAAACCCGATCGATGCGAGTGACGAGATTCCCGCGTCCGACATGGAGCGCGTCATCGCCGCTGCCGTTCGTGAAGCGTCTTCTGCGGGAATTACGGGAAAGTCGCTGACGCCGTGGCTCCTCGATCGCGTTCTCACGCTCACGTCGGGACGCAGCCTGCGCGCGAACGTCGCACTCGTCCGTTCGAACGCACGGCTCGCGGCGGAGATTGCCGTGGCAGGAGCGGCGCGATAGCGCCGCTTATCAACGCTCGCATGGAGTCGTACCCGCGCGACCTCGTAGGATACGGCGCGCATCCGCCGCATCCGCGATGGCCCGGCGACGCGCGCATCGCCGTGCAGATCGTCGTGAACTACGAAGAGGGCTCCGAGTATTCGATTCCCGACGGCGACGGACGCTCCGAGACGTATCTGACCGAAGTTCCCGGAGCCTCGCTCGGCCCGGGAAAGCGCGACCTCATCGTCGAGTCGATCTACGAGTACGGCAGCTGTGCCGGGTTTTGGCGTCTTATGCGCATCTTCGCCGAGCGCAACGTGCACGTCACGGTCTTCGCAGCGGCGCTCGCGCTCGAGCGCAATCCGGAGGCTGCGCGCGCCGTTCGCGAAGCCGGGCACGAAGTCTGCTCGCACGGACGCCGATGGGTCGACTTCTCGAGCATGAGCGAAGCGCAGGAACGTTCCGAGATGCGCGACGCGATCGCG
>JASHPC010000213.1 GCA_030038335.1 Vulcanimicrobiota bacterium | reverse complement strand
AAGTTTGCGATCTGCGATTTTAGGAGTCCAGCGATTTCGTCTGCGTTAATCATACCTTCTTTTCGTATCTTTCGTCGTGGGAGTCGTCATACCGTCGCGGTCTCGAGCGACCGCGCCATTTCGTCCAGGCGTCCTGCGACGGTCCCGTCGACAAGCCTATCGCCCATCGTGACCCGCACGCCACCGACGAGGCTCGGGTCGACGACCACACGAGGCTCGAAGCGTTTTCCATAGATGCGTTCCAGACGCTCGCTCATTGCCGTGACCTGCTTCTCGGTAAGCGGGCGCGCTGATGCTATCGTCAACGTCTCCGTACCGCGTTCGGCCATTTGCAGCGCGCGATACTCATCAACGAGCGCCGGTAAGAGCGCTTCCCTTCGCTTACGCACGAGGAGCAACAGCGTGTGCAAGACCACGTCACCGATGCGTCGTTCGAAAACCTTCGCGAGGACGCGTTCCTTGTCGGATCGAGCGATGACAGGCGCGAGGAAGAACTGCCGAGCGTTCGCATCACGTTCGAAGACTTCGTTCACGCATTGGAGCTCGTCGCCAATGCGAGCGATGGCGTCGCGCTCCGTTGCAAGCGAGAACACCGCGAGTGCATATCGCCGCGCAAGCGTGCGATCGATCATCGCGGCGCTTTCTCCAGCGTCGCTAAAAAGCGTTCGACGATTTTGCCGTTCGCGGTAGCGTCGATTCGCCGCTGCGCCTCGTCTCGCGCCTCCAGCAGCGCGCGGCGCACGTATTCGGCGCGCAACCGCGTGCGCGCCGACTCGCGAGCCCGAGCGAGCTCGCCTTCGGCAGAGCGTAACGAACGTTCTCCCGCAACGCGCGTCTCTTCGAGCGCTTCTTGCCGCACGCGTTGCGCATGCTTTCGCGCTCGCTCTCGAATGAGCTGCGCGTCGTGCTCCGCGCTCGCGATTTCGCCACGCAACGTCTCGAGTGCAGCCTTTGCTTCGTCACGGTGCCGCTCCGCCTCGGCCACTTGCTCGTTGCTGCGAGCCTGCGCCGCAAGCGCCATCGGCTGCAGCCAGCGCGCCCAAATGTAGACGAGCACTGCAACGAAGAACACGGCCGACGCGACCTGACTCCAGATCGCAACTTGGACGTAGAAGCTTCCTTGCGTCACGCGCCGGCCTCCGCCGCAACGCGATCGAGCATGAGTTCCGCGAGCGCTCGCACGACGCTCTCTTCGTTTCCGCGCGCCGTCTCCAACTCGCCCTCGACGGTCTGCGAAGCTTCCCTGACGATCGTTTGCGCCTTGCGCGCGTACGTCGTCGCTAGCTCCGCGATTTCGTTCGACGTTTCAGCACCAGACGACGCAATATACTCCTGTGCCTCGCGTCGAGCTGCGGCGCGCACGCTCTCCGCTCGATCGCGCAAGACTTTCGCCTCGGCTTGGTAGCGGTCGTAGTCGGAAACGAGGCCGTTGATGTGCTCCCTTCGACGCCGAATGGCGGCAGCGACGGGACGCAAGAAGACAACGTTCAAAATCGCGAAGAAAATCGCGAAGTTGACCAGCTGAATGACGAGCGTGCCGTCGGGAAAGAGAAACACGAGGTTATCTTACGAGGTGGCTCACGAGCCGCGGCACGTTTGCCACGACGAGGAAGATGTAGAACGCAAAGCCGATTCCGATGATCGGGAACGCTTCCAGAATGCCGATGCCCAAAAACATGAAGAGCATGATGTTGGGCCTGGCCTCCGGTTGGCGCGCGATGGATTCGACGGCTTTGCTCGCGACGATTCCGTCACCGATCGCCGAGCCGAACGCAACGCCCGCGATGATGATTCCGAACGCGAGCAGGGTGGACGCAGCGATCAACGCTTCTGGGCTCAAGGTATATCCTTTCTAGAGTGCGGCATCAGTGTTCTTCGGCGATCGCGAGCGACATGTACACGATTGCCAACAGCGTGAATACGAATGCCTGGACCGTACCGACGAAAAAGTTGAAGAACTGAATCAAGAACGGAACGAACGTCACGGCGAGCGAGAGATCGAAGCCTCCGATCTTCACGTGCGCCACTACGATCGAAGCGACGACGATGAAGAGCAGCTCGCCGACGAAGATGTTGAAGAACAACCGCGCGCAGAGCGTCACCGGCCGGGCAAGCTCTTCGAGCGTGTTGATCGGCGCGAGCCACCAAAACGGCTTGAAGACGTGGCCGAGATACTTCGGCCCGAGCTTTCGCAGCGCGACTACCTGGATCATAAAGAAGACGAGCAGCGCGAGCGGAAGCACGGTATTGATGTCGGCCGTCGGAGATCCGCCGAAGGGCAGGCCGACCGCTTTGAACGGCAGCATGCCGAACTGGTCCATCAAGAAAATGAAGATGAACAGCGCGATGAAGAACGGGATGAACGGCTCGCCTGCCGTCCCGAGCGAGCTCGTCGTCAAGTCCGAGAGGTAGTTGATGACGCCTTCGAAGATCGCGTGGCGCTTCGTAACGTACGGCGAACGATAGCTCGCGCCGATCCATGCGAAGAGAGCAAGGGAAAGCAGCATGACGAGCCACGTCGTGACGACCGTGTCCGCATGAACGGCTCCGAGCCCCGGCAGATGCCAAAGCAAGTGCTCACCGATGTGTTCCCGCACGTTCCCCCTAGGAGACGACGCTGGCGGCATAAACTGCCGCCGGAAGAAAGAACCCGCCGAAATACCACACCATCGACCACCAGGGTCCCGCGGCGGCGAAGGCCACCGGCACTATACCGAAGAGAGCGAGCCGAAAAAAACTACTTATGACGAAGCCCGCGGCGTTGCGGCTTCGCGCAAGCCGCTCTACGCCCCGCGCCGTCAGCATGGCATTGAGGATACCGCACAGGCCGCCGACTGCCAAGGCAAGCGCCGGGACCGGTAGCCACCATGCGGCTGAGAGGCAGACGGCGCCAGCGAGGGCGGCGCTCCCCCAGCAGGCGGCCTGCAGCGAAGGCCTCAGAGAGACCTCGTCAGGAGACGGAGCGCCGCATACGCTCCAACGAGCGCTCCCGCGAAAAAGCCG
>JASHPC010000212.1 GCA_030038335.1 Vulcanimicrobiota bacterium | reverse complement strand
CGCCGCCGCGCCTCGCCGACGCGGCCTGCCAGCTCGACGCAACGCGCGACTGCAAAGGACCATCCACACATCTCGAATGACGACTGCGCTTCACCGGCAAAGCGCTCCGCAGTCGCAGCGTCTCCGAAGCGCGACGCTGCGACCGCCTCGAAGAAGAGACGGTGGGCCGCCATGATGGGATGATGCCGTGGAAACTTCATCAGCAGCGCTTCTGCTCTCGCGACCTCGGCTCGATCGCCGTGAAGCACCGCCGCTTCGAGAAGTTGCCATCCACAATCGGGAGACGAAAGACGCTGGAGACCCTCGTTGAGGATGCGCGCTGCATCGCTCGCTCGCCCGATCGCGCGGTAGTAATCGTGGTACGCAGCGGCAGCAGGTCCGATCGCGTACGCGTCAGCGGAGTCGAGAACGTATTGCGGTACGCGTTCGTCGAAGGCGCGGCGCTGCAGTTCTTCGTCACCGATAGCGAGTCCGACCATGAGTCCCACGGCAGAGCGCTGCACGTGCATCCAACGCTGTTGTGCGTTCGATGCAAGTGCTTCGTCGACGAGCGCCGCCGCTTTCGGAAGCTCACCTACGATGAAGGCGACGTATGCCTTTCGCGCGAGCGTCAGGGGCGTCTCCCACGTAAGCCGAGTGCTTCGAGCGATCTCGACGGCCTCAGTCAGAACGTCGAACGCCTCGCGTGGACGCGCCGACGCGTGAAGTACCCACGCGAGGTAGATGAGCTTGCGCCACAGCTCATACCGATCCGGTCGCTTACGCGCGATCTCGACGCCGAGAGCAGCGTGATGAATGGCGACGTCCGTTTCGCCCAGCGCGGCTTGCACGTCGCCCTTCACGGTCAAGTACGTCGAGAACGCGTCGATGTCGGCGATCCTGCTGACGTTCTCCGCTTCGTCCAGAAGCTCGAGCGCTCCGCGTGCGTCGCCGAGTTGCAGCACGCGCGTCGCGTGACGAATCGCGATGTGGAAGGCTTCGTTCGAAGCCTTCGGAAGACGAAGTTGCAAAAGACTTCGAGCGTAGCGGCGAACGCGCTTTCCGTCGAGCTCGATCCATGCGAGCCACGAAAGCCAATCCAACGTGTCCGCTGCTGCTTCCAAGTCATTCGCGGAAGCGGCGAGGTGCCAGGCTCGCTCTAACTGCCGAATTGCTTCCGCCGTCTTACCAGCGATTGTTAGCGCCTTACCATAGGAGAGCAACATCTCGTGCCCCGCGCGACCGTGCGCAATTGCGGTTTCACAGGCCGCCAGGGCCGTCTCGTAATCGCTCGTCGAGAGCGCGTCGGCGGCGACGCTTGAACCGCGGTGCGAACGATTCACGATGCGGGTATGCCCGCTGCGTAACCGCAGCGGCGAAGATCGGCGCATGCACCGAGCTTGCCGGATTTCTCCCGCCACGCGACTTGGAACGACCCCATGTGAAAGTCGTACTCGGCCTCCGATTGCAGGCGAAGCCCGAGCGACGTCAGTTCCTCGATCGTTGCATTCGAGAGCCGTGACTCGACGGTCAGCGAGTAATCGTCGCCGAGCGGAAGCATCCGTGGCGCCTCGACCGCGGAAACGAACTCCATCTTTCTGTCGATGACGTTCGCTAGCACCTGCGGCACCGTGCAATGGACGTTGCCTGGCGAGCCGAGCGAGAAGACCGGCTTACCATCCTTGAGAACGATCGTGTTTCCGATCACCGAGCGCATCTTCGCCTTCGGCGCGAGCCACGTGTCGATCGCGGAGCTCATGTTCCCCGTCGTGGCGTGCGATCCAACCATCGGCACGCCGTCGACGACCTGTCCGGGAATTCCGCCGCTCTGCAGAGTGTTCATCATCTGCACCCAGTTGCCGGCCGCATCCACGATGGCAAGCTCGCAACTTCCCGACGGCTGTTTCTCTGCCGGCGCTTTCCCGAGCGGAAATCCGCCGGCCGCCATCTTTGCCTTTCCCGTGCTGTTCTCGACGTGCTTCGTCAAGTTTATCTTCGGCTTGCTCTTCGCGACGAGGTTGGCAAGATGCGCGTGCAGCGACGGATCGAGCAGCGTCTCGACGGGAACGTCGAAGATTTCGGGATCGTTGATGAAACCGCACTGCTGTCCGGCGAGACGCAATGCGTGCGCCATTGCCCATATCGCCTCCGGCGAGTCGACCGCACCGTCACCGCCGGGAACTCGCTCGATGATGCCGAGCGCGAGCGCACAGTACACTCCCTGTCGTTGCGGGAGCGGCAGATGCGCGATTTCATACCCTTTGTGTTTATAGCGGACCGGCTCGCCCCATCGTGGCGGCGTCGCAGTCATGTGCTTCTCGGTGATCGGCCACCCGAGCACGTTCGCCTTTTCGATGAAATGCTTGGCCCAGAGGCCCGTAATGAAATACTCCGGGCCCTCTTTCGCAAGCGCCTTGAGGGTCTTCGCGAGCTCGGGATTCCTGAATCGCGCGCCAACGTTCGGAAGAAACCCGCCCTGCATATAGAGGCCGCGTCCTTCGGGGAAGTACGTGATGAAATCGAATGCGTATGTGTTAACGAGGTGCTCGAACGACGAGACTGGATGGCCCTCTTCTGCCCAGTAGATCGCTTCCTCCACGAGCGCTTCCCAAGGCATGCTCCCAAAACGTTCGTAGATCGCCTTCATTCCAGGCATGAATGCCGGAATCGCTCCCGAGGGCTGCATCTCCGGCCGTGAGTAACCGCTCGCAAGCGGTGGAACCGGTTTGAACGGCGCGAGATCGTGCGGGAGCGTCCCGTGGCTGTCGAGTCCGTACAGCGAACCGCTCTTTGCGTCGTAGTAAAGGAACGTGACCGTTCCGGTGTGATTCGTCATGAACGGTTCGATCGTCGCTTGTACCATGCACCCCGCGATGGCGGCGTCCGCAGCATTTCCTCCGTTCGCCAGGATCCTGGCAATCGCGTTGGAGACAATCGTGTTATCGGTACTCGTAACCGCGCTTTGCTCGCGGACGACCGACGTCGTTCCCGGATTGCGAATGAGATCTTCGTCTTTGAGGTGTGGCTTGAACGGCATGAACGTTCTCCTAGTCGTTGAGGTGCGTATTGGTTAAACTGCACGTGCCTCCAGCTCGCGCGCAAGGGCGGCTTGACGCCGCTCGTCGAGAGGAAAGAACCAGATGCACAGGATCCCCACGATCGCGAAGATCGCCGGAAGGACGAGATACGTGAGATAGAGGCCCGTGAACGCGAACGGCGAGTTCGAAGCGCCGATGCGATAGCCGAAGAGAGAAAGCGTGTAGAATCCGATCGCTCCTCCGATCGCCGTCTGAAAACGGATGATGAGGAGCGTCACGGCGGAGTAGATGCCGCTATGATTTCTTCCGCTTCGTACTTCGTCGTAGTCGATGATATCGCCCATGATCGAGTACGGAAGCGAGACGGTCATGTACGACGACGGTAGTCCGCCGATGACGCTCGATGCCAAGACGCCGGCGAGAGGGCCAAAAAACCGAGCGACGACGAAGTAGAGGGGAGCCGAACATGCCGTGACGATGAGCGCAAGTACCCACCCTCGCGTCTTCCCGATTCGGTACGTGAGCGCAAGCCAGAGCGGTAGCGAAAGGATGCCTGCTCCGAGCGACACCATCGTCACCACTTGAAACCATCCGGTGATTCCGAGCGACGAGAGAAACGGGATCGCTACGGTCGACGAGATCAAGCCGGAGAGAAACGAGCAGATAATCGCTCCGGCAAACCACCACATCGGGACGTTCGTCAACATCGCTTTGATTACGCGAAACAGCTCGCCACGAGCTGGAGCCGGCTGTGCAGTCCGCGTGCCCTCCGGTACGAACAAGAGCGCGGCAAGGACGGTGACGACGATCGTGGCCGCCGCGACGTATCCCAAACGATTGATCACCGTCGTCTGCAGGACGTCGTGACCGCCGAAACCTGGAACGACGAGAGGAAGTCCGAGAAAGACGACGCTCGCGCCGGTTGCGAGCGCCGCGCGGTACGTCGTGATACGCGTCCGCGTTTCGTAGTCACGGCTCATCTCCGCTCCCCAGGCGAGATACGGAACGTCGATGACGCTGAAGGCAAAGAGCCCGAGCGCTGACGCGGCGCCGAAGTAGAATGCACCTGCTCCCTTCGGCGGCACGAACAGCATGAGCGCCGCAACCGTGGCGATCGCGAGTCCGACGAGCATCCATGGCTTTCTGCGACCCCAGCGCGTCGAGAAAAGATCGCTTGCGTATCCCACGATCGGTCCACTGCACGAGTAAATGATTCGCGAGACGAGGACTGCGGTCGCATAGGCAGCCAGCGAACCGCCGCCGTGCGCTGCGTAATACGAAGGAAGCACGATGAGAATTGGAACGATGATGAACTCGATACCGAATATAGGAAGCGAATAGGCGATGAGGCGTGGCGTTGAGAGCCCCGCGCTCTTCATCGGACAGCCTCTCCCGTTGTCGCGAGTCGCGCGGGCGAGAGGAATGCGATGTCGTGCCGCGGCTCGCCGTCGAGTGCGAGATTTGCGACGATTTCGCCGACGACCGGTGCGAACTTGAATCCGTGTCCCGAGAAACCGCCGGCGATGATGACGGCGGAGTCGTTCGGATGCGGGCCAAGAACGAAGTGCCGATCGTCGCTCAGTGAGTACATGCACGCCTTTCCCCGAAGATGCCGTCCCGCTGCGCCGGGCATCCAACTGTCAAGTACGCGACGCACCGGCTCGATGTCGGATTCGTGCACCTCGCGATCGAGCTCGTCGGCGGTCGTCGTCGCTCCCCATTCGTGGAACGCCGCTTTGACGCCAAGACCGTAATCGGGGAAGCCATACAGGTGCCGAGGCTGCTCGGCGCGATCGATGAAGAACGTCGGACAGCGATCGATCGAGAAGGCTGCCGTCGTCGGTTCGAACCAGTGCTGGATGTTGCGTTGCACGGTAACGTGAAAGGAAGGCT
>JASHPC010000211.1 GCA_030038335.1 Vulcanimicrobiota bacterium | reverse complement strand
GCGCAAGCGGAGCTTTTTTCGTGAATCGCGCTCACTTTATCGCGACGTCGGCGGCCGTGATTGCTTGCGCTCCACGTGCCGGCGTCGCAAAGGCAGAAGCGCCGTTACGGATCCTGCTAGGAAGCGGTGACGTGCGTCCTATTGCACGCGGCGGCTTCGAGTTCGAGGGGCGGCAATACCGCGGAACGTTCGCGCGCAGCCCAGACGGTGACGTCGTCAACCTCGTTGACCTCGACGAGTATCTCTACAGCGTCGTTTCGAGCGAAATGCCGTCAACGTGGCCGGACGCGGCGCTGCAGATGCAGGCGATCTGTGCGCGTACGTTCGTGCTCGTTCACGCCGACGCGCAACGCGCGTACGACGTCTTGCCGTCGCGCTACGACCAAGTATACGAAGGCGTCGCCGCAGAGTCGCCAGCAGGGCGCCGCGCCGTCGATGCAACGTCGCACATGGTGCTCTCGTACGACGGGGGTCTTGCGCGAGTTGCGTATTCGTCGTGCTGCGGCGGTCATACGGAGTCCGCGTCGCAGCTGTGGGGTGGTGAACCCATTCCGTATCTCGGGGGCGTGGTCTGTTCCTATTGCACTGATTCACCGGACTACTGCTGGTCGTTGGAGCTTCCACTCGAGACAATTGCGGATGCACTGCGAACGCGGCTCGGCGACGCTGGATCGTTGCGCGACGTGCACGTGGGAGAGCGCGACGCGAGTGGGCGCGCGATCGAAATACGGTTGATCGCCGAACGCGCAACGGTTATGGTGCGAGGGAGCGATTTTCGCCTTGCCGTCGGCCCGGAGGTGATCCGAAGCCTTCTCATCAACGCACTCTCGTCCGAACAGCGGGACTCACGCAGCGCGCCGGTTATCGACGTCTCGGGCGCGGGACGCGGCCACGGCGTCGGGCTGTGTCAGTGGGGCGCACGTGGCATGAGCGTGAGAGGAGCCTCCCTCGAGCAGATCGCACCGTTCTACTTTCCGGGTACGTCGATCGAAACATGGACGAACGTTCCGTCGCAGCCTACGATTACGAGCTTCCGCAGGCGCTGATCGCGCAGTCGCCGGCGCCGCGCCGCGATGCCGCGCGCCTGCTCGTCGTGGAAGCCGACGGACACTTTTTGCATCGCGTCTTCTTCGAGCTTCCCTCGGTGCTGCGCGCGGGCGACCTTCTCGTGCTCAACGAAACGCGCGTCATCGCGGCGAGGCTTCGGGCGCGACGCGCGACCGGCGGGTCACTGGAAGTCCTGTTGCTTCACCCTGCGCGCGGCCTCGGCTACGACGCGGCGGCCGTCGAATGGACGGCCCTCGTTCGGCCGGCGAAGCGAATTCACGAAGGCGAGCGCCTGCACATCATCGATGGCGAGAACGATGGCATTGCAACGGCGGACGTGATTGCTTGCGGTGACGATGGATCGCGAGTGCTTCGATTCGACTCGGACATCCCGTTTGAGAGCCTGTTGCAGCGCGCCGGCAAATTACCGCTACCGCCATACATTCACAACGAATCGGACGAGGCGCAAGCGCGTTACCAGACCGTCTTCGCGCGCGTGCCCGGCAGCGTTGCGGCGCCGACCGCAGCGCTGCACTTCACGCCGGAGCTATTGGCGGCACTCGGCAAGCACGAGGTAGAGATCGTGAAGCTGACGCTAGACGTCGGGCTCGGAACGTTTCGCCCGATGCAGCACGAAAGCATCGACGAGCACGTCATGCACGCTGAACGCTACGAAATTTCGCCGGAGGCCGCGGAGCGCATCACGCGCGCGAAGCAGAGCGGCCGCCGCGTTATTGCGGTGGGAACGACGGTCGTGCGCGCGCTGGAAGGGAACGCGGCGGAGCACGGCGCGATACGCGCTGGTGCGTTCGACACGTCGGTGTTCATCACGCCCGGATTCGAGTTTCACGTCGTCGACGCGATGGTGACGAACTTTCATCTTCCGAAGTCGACGCTGCTCGTGCTCGTCAGCGCTTTTGCGGGTCGCGGGCGCGTGCTCGCCGCCTATCGCGAAGCGATCGCGCGTGGATACCGCTTCTTTTCGTTCGGCGACGCCATGCTCTTGACGCGTCCCACGTGAAATACGTCGCGTACGAACGCTGTGGCGGTCCGGAGGTCCTGCATGTCGCGGAGACGGAGGCGCCCGGGCCACGTACGGGAGAGGTCCAGATCGCCGTCGACGCCGCAGGTGTCTCGCGCGCAGACGTCCTGCAACGCAAGGGACTCTATCCCCCGCCTCCGGGAGCGTCGCCGATCCTCGGCCTCGACGTCGCTGGGAGAGTGACGGCGATCGGCGCAGGCGTCGACGCGTGGAACGTTGGCGACGCCGTCTGCGCGCTCGTGAGCGGTGGAGGCTATGCCGAGTACGTCTGCGCGCCAGCTGGGCAGGTGCTTCCGATCCCGCAGGGTTGGACGGCGGTCGAGGCGACGTCACTGCCTGAGAACGCTTTTACCGTGTTCGACAACATGATTACGCGCGGAAGACTGCGCAAAGGCGAGACGCTCCTCGTTCAGGGAGGGACGAGCGGAATTGGCTCGACCGCGATCATGTTCGCGAAGGCGATCGGCGCGCGCGTCGTCGCGACGGCCGGAAGCATTGCGAAATGCGAGGCGTGCATTCGCATCGGTGCCGACTTTGCGATCGAGTACAAGACGCAGGATTTCGTGGAGGAAACGCTGCGTCACACCGAGGGTCGCGGCGCAGACGTCGTGGTAGACATCGTTTGCGGCTCGTACGTACAGCGCGACGTTGCCGCTCTCGCCCTCGATGGCCGCGTTGCGTGCATCGCGACGCAGGGAGGAGCCCTCGCCTCACTCGACGTGGGAGAACTCATGCGCAAGCGCGGGACGATCTTTGGAACGTCGATGCGGGCTCGCAGCATCGAAGAAAAGAGTGCGATCGCGAACGCCCTGCGTGAAGGAATCTGGCCGCTGCTTCCCGAGCGAGACCCAATCGCGCCGATCGTCGACCGCGTTTTCTCGTTCGAGCAGGCCGCGGAGGCGCACCGCCGGATGGAGTCGTCGGAGCACGTCGGTAAGATCGTGCTCGTCCCGCCGCAGCGCGCCTAGGACGGCTCAGTGAGAGACGATTAGTGCCAGATCAGCTCTGGGTTCTGGGTTACGAAGAGCGCGTGAGGCCCCGTCGCCATGAAGAAGAGCATCGGAATCGAGAGCAACGTGTTCACGCGGGAAGCGAGCCCTGAAATGCGACGCGCTCGTGCTTTCTGTTCGTCGGTAGCCGGAACCAGTCCAAGCACTCTTTTCTGATTTCGCCAAATCACGCCCCACACGTTCAGGAACATGATCGTACCGAGCCACGCGCCCATTCCGATGGGAGCGAACGTTGGGTGAATACCCCACTGCCAGAACGCGAAGGCGCCTGAGAAGCCGTTAACACCGTCCGCATTGACAGTGCTCAGCAACCCGCATCCGAAAATCCACGTGAGGAGCGCCGACCATCTAAAGAAGAAGAGCGCGCGTGGAACGACGTACTTGCCGATCGGAGCGGCTTCGCCGGCAGCGGTCGCCATTTTCACCGCCTCGACGTTGACGAAGTTGAAGTACCAGAGCAGACCGATCCACATCACGCCTGCAAGAAGATGAAGCCAGCGTAGTATCGGCTCGAGCCACATCATGCAGCTCCTCCCGTCGCCGGCGTGACGATCAGGTGGATCGCGTAGTAAAGGATAACGGTGAGAATGACGCCGCAAACCACGGTCGCCCACAGGGAATCCAAGGGATTCTTCATGCCTGCACCTCCAGTACTACGACGTTCCTCCATGATGGCGCGCGACCCCTTCGCCGGAGAGCGCACAAGCGCCGGCGTGGACCTGCCGTCGCGGGTGGTATAGTGAGAATCATGAAACTCTATTCACCGATGAAAACGTACGCACCGAAAAAGTGGGATCTCAGCGGGCTCGTAGGCATCTCCGATGCCACGCTCGAGACACATTTCGGTCTCTACGAAGGATATGTGAAGAACACGAACTCACTCAACGAACATCTCGCGTCGCTGCGCCAGCAGCACAAGAACGTTGGGTCCGATCCCTTTTTCGCGGAAATCGTGCGGCGCCTCGGCTTCGAGTACAATGGAATGCGCCTCCACGAATATTACTTCGACAACCTCGCGAAGGGAAGCCCGAGCGAGCCGACGGGCGGAAGGCTCCATGAAGCGCTCGGGCGCTCGTACGGTGGCTTCGACGAGTGGAAGCGCGACTTCATGGCCGTCGGCGGCATGCGCGGTATAGGATGGGCGATCGCCTACCTCGATACGACGAACGGCCAGATCACAAATCACTGGATCAACGATCACGAGAACGGCAACATCGCTGGGTTCATTCCGGTTCTCGTGATGGATGTCTGGGAACACGCGTGGATCAAAGACTACAAGCCGGCGGATAAGGGCAAGTATATCGAGGCGTTCTTCCGCAACGTCAACTGGAGCGCGTGCGAGTCGCGCCTGCCGTAGCGGAGCTCGGCGTAACGGCTATCGAGCGCGCTTTCGTATAAAAGACGAGTCCCGGCGGCGCCTCGGGCTGCTTGTGCACGTGCTTTCGCTGCGTATAGTCGACGGTAACGCGCAGACTCTCACGAGCCTTGGAGTGGGATGCCGCAAGCGCGGCCGCCGCCGCGACGTCTTCGTCCGGCGGCGCGTCGCGATCGTCTCGAATGAGAATGACGTGCGCTCCGGGAACCGCGCGCGCGTGAAACCAGAGATCGTTCGACTTTGCCACGCGAAACGTGAGCTCGGCGTTCTCCGCCGGCGATCTGCCGACGAGGATTCGGGAGCCGTTTGCGGTGCGGTATTCGAGGCGTTTGCGCCCCGCGCGAGGGCGCGAAGGCTTGGGAGAGGAACGGCGCACGCCAATTGCGTCGATCGCGCGTTCCGTATCGGCAAGCTCACCGGTGTCGACGCGCTCGACTTCCCAGAGCAGCGTCTCGAGCCATTCGCGCTGCGCGCGCAGGACGAGGCGCCGCCTCTCGAGGTGAGGCAACGCCGTGCCGAGTTTTCGATAGCGTGCGAAGACGTCGGCAGCATGCTGCTTTGCCTCTTCGCGCTCGGGCGCAGCCAACTCATGGAGTCGAGCGTACAGCGCCTCACCTTCCCGGCGCAGCTCGTCGCGCTGCGCGATCTCCAACTGGCGCGCGTCGAGAGATAAAAGAGCGGCGTCAACTCGGCGCATACGGGCATCGATTCGTCGTTGCAGCGCTCGACGGCGCCCGGCATCGGCGGCGGACGCAGCGCTCGGGGTGCGTCGTGCTCGCTCTTCGAACATGATGGAGAGCAGGGAAGGCTCTCGCGTTAGCGTCGCATCCGAAAACTGGTCGAGCGGAAGAAGGTGTGCCTGCAAGAGCATGCCCCTGC
>JASHPC010000210.1 GCA_030038335.1 Vulcanimicrobiota bacterium | reverse complement strand
TGCCTCCGTCGTGCTCGACGTTCGATCGTTGGCCCGGCCTCCGTTCGTCAACGGCGTGAACTTGCAAGTGCGCGCGGGAGAGATCGTCGGTTTGGCAGGCCTCATCGGCGCGGGGAGAACGGAGATCGTGCGGGCGATCGCGGGCGCCGACGTTGCGCGCACGGGAGAGATCCGCATCGACGGGCGACCGGTGCGCGTCGCGTCGCCAATCGACGGGATTCGCTCGGGCATCGCGTTCATCACCGAGGATCGCAAGACCCAAGGGCTCGTTCTCGGGATGCCGATCCGCGAGAACGTGACACTTGCGCACCTCGCGCGCTTCATCAACCGAACGCATACGATCGACCGCGGCAAGGAAGTTGAAGCGACGGAGAGCATGATTCGCGAGCTCGCGATTCGCACGCCGAGCACGGAGCAGCTGGCACGCAATCTTTCTGGCGGAACGCAGCAGAAGGTCGTGCTCGCGAAATGGCTGCTCGGAGGGGCGCGGGTGCTCCTCTTTGACGAGCCGACGCGCGGCATCGACGTTGGCGCAAAGGCGGAGATCTACGCGCTCATGGTAAGCCTTGCGAGTCGAGGCTGCGCGATCGTGATGGTCTCGAGCGAGCTGCCGGAGGTGCTCGGTATGTCGCACCGCGTCTTTGCCGTGCGAGGCGGGGAGCTCGTGAAAGAGTTTTCGCACGACGACGCGACGCCGGACGCAGTCATGCTCGCGGCAGCGGGAGCGGCCGCGTGAAGGGCGGCGTGAACGCCGCCGCGGCCCCCGGACGGGTGTCGTGGATCCGGCTCATTGTGGCAGCGGCCGTCTTCGTTGCCTTCATCATCATCATCGACATCGCGGCGCACGGTGCGTTCTTGCGTCCGGGCAACGTCGTGACCGTGCTGCGGCAGATTACGTACAACTTCATTCTCGCAATCGGCGAGACGTTCGTCATCATCACCGCGGGGATCGATCTCTCGATCGGATCGCTCGTCTCGCTCTGCGGCGTCGTGATGGCGCTCGTCGCCAACGCGCTCCATCTCTCCGGTTTCTCGTTGATCGTCGTGACACTGCTCGCCGGACTTGCAGTCGGCGCTATCGCTGGCTATGCGAACGCGCTTCCTGTCGTCAAGCTCAATCTTCCGCCGTTCATCACGACGCTCGCGATGATGCAGATCGCCCTCGGTGCATCGTACATGATCTCTGGCGGACGCCCGATCGCGCTCAACGTCACCGACTTCCAAAACACGGGATACGGTCTCTTTCTCGGCGGACTCACGAATGCGCTCCACTTTCCCGGGATCCCGATTCCCGTGATCTGGATGCTCGTCGCCGGCGTGTTCTTCTCTGTTTTGCTCACGCGAACGAAGTTCGGCCGCTACGTGCTGGCGATCGGCGGTAACGAAGAGGCGTCGCGTCTCGCCGGCGTCAACGTCGGGTCGACAAAGACGCTTGTCTACGTCATCAGCGGACTCTGCGCTGCGGTCGTCGGATTTCTCTATCTCGCGCTCTTTTCGTCGGGCTCGCCGCAGACGGGAACCGGAAACGAGATGCTTGCCGCGATCGCGGCTGTCGTCGTCGGTGGAACGAGCCTTATGGGTGGGCGCGGAACGATCGTCGGCACGTTCTTCGGCGCGCTGCTTATCGGATCGCTCAACAACGCGATGAACTTGCTTGACATCAACTCGTACTTGCAGATGGTCGTGCTCGGCGGCGTGATTCTGCTCGCGGTTGCGCTCGACGAGCTTCGCAAGCGATATCTATAATAACCGCCGCGGACGTGCGACGGTAGCCAGGACGGCTGCGACGACGAGCGCGACGATCGCGCAAAACGCAAGCGATGCGGTGACGAGGCTCGTCGCGCGAGCGAGAAACCCGACCCCGATGACCGGAATCGCGAGCGCGACGTACAAGGCGACAAAATACGTCGAGCTCACCTCGCCGCGCCGCTCGTGAATGCGCGCATTGATCTGCGCGAGCCCGAACCCCATCGCGATTCCTTGCCCGAGCCCTTCGATCACCGCTGCGACGAGCATCGCTGGCCACGATCGCAGCGCGACGGAGATACCGAGTACAATCGTCCCCACGACGAGAAGCGCACATGCGGCGGCGAGCGCATGCTCTCGAGCGATACGCCCAACTGCAAGCTGCCCGATACCGGTAAACGCGAAGAGGAAGAAGACCATGATTCCTGGCAGCGCCGGAGTCGCGACGTGCAGCACGCTTCCGAGGAACGACGGAACGATTGCGCTGAAGAGTCCAGAGACCGCGAAGGCCGACATTCCCGCGATCGCAGCCGGTACGAAAACCGAGCGGATCTCCGGTGGCACGGAGAGTTTTTGAATCCGAAGGCCACGCTTGGCATTACGCGTTTCGACGGTCTCTCGGACGAACGCCATTGCGATTGCCGCAAGCACGACGAGTACGATATCAGCGGCGTACGGGATACGCAGCGGATCGCGCAGTGTCGCAGCGAGCGCACCGGAGAACAGCGTGCCGCATCCGAGTCCAAGTGTATTCGCTGCGACGGCAATCATCGCAGCGGGTCGTTGCTTTCCGGGGCCGGCGAGTTCCACGAGCGTTGCAGTTGCCGTTCCCGTGAAGACGCCCGCCGAGAGTCCGGAGATGAAGCGTCCGACGAAGAGCGGCCAGATCGTATGCGCGACGAGAAAGATGATGGCGCTGAGCGCGGAGAGCGCGAGACCGATGAAAAGAACGGGCTTTCGCCCCGCATTATCGGAGAGATGGCCGAAGAAGAGCAACCCGGCGATCACGGCGACTGCGTAAGTTGCGAAGATGATGGGGATCAGCACCGGCGCAACGTGCAGATCGCGTTCGTAGATGGGATAGAGCGGCGTCGGGAGCGTCGTACCGATCATCGTCACGATGAAGACGCCGGCGGCAAGCACGAAGGAAGCGTTCTCCGGCCGGCGCAAGGGCTGCATGGGTACGAGCGTACCCGAGAAGTGACGAAACGAGCAAGCACGCTATCGGCCCTGCGCGCAGAGGCGGCGCACTGCCGGAGATGCGACCTCTACAAGCACGCGACGCAGACGGTCTTCGGCGAAGGCCGCGCGCGTGCCGCGGCGATGTTCGTTGGCGAGCAGCCCGGCGACAGCGAGGATCGCGAGGGGCATCCGTTCGTCGGCCCGGCCGGGCGAGTGCTCCATCGCGCCATGGCCGAGAGTGGCATCAATCTGACCTGAGGTGGGAAAACTGCACAGGTTGAAATTGTGAGTTCCGGGCCGTTGGCCCAAGGAGACTCAGGTGAAAAAGAGCCGCTTCACCGAGGCGCAGATCGTCGCGGTCCTTAAGGAGCTCGACGGCGGGACGGCCGCCACAGAGCTTGCCCGTAAGCATGGCGTTCATGTAAATACCATCCGCCTTTGGCGCGA
>JASHPC010000209.1 GCA_030038335.1 Vulcanimicrobiota bacterium | reverse complement strand
GGATTCGCTCGATAGCGAATCATCGCGCGCACGGGAACGTCTGCGTGCGAAAAGCGCTCTGGTCTGATCAGATTGACTTCGCTCGCCGTCAGCGATTCCGACAGGAGCTCATCCTCGCGACCGACGGTGATCGTTCCCGTCGCAGCGTCGATGCGAGTGACGTAACGCGGCCCGTCTTCCGCAACGATTCCGGCGCGCTGGCCAATCGTGTAACGCACGACGCCGGCATGCGCGCCGACGCTCTCACCGCGCGCATCGACGAACCTCCCTGCGTGCTGCATCTCCGGCCGCATGCGCTCGAGCAAGTCGCGATAATCGCCGCCCTCGACGAAACAGATGTCTTGCGATTCCGGCTTTTCGTGAACGGGTAGGCCGAGCCGTCTCGCCTGCGCACGCGTTGCCGCCTTGTCGTTGTCGCCGAGCGGCAACAACAACATTGACAACTGCTCTGGATCGAGCTGCGCGAGCGCGTACGCTTGATCCTTGCCGCTGGCGCTGCGAAAGAGATGCGGCCCGTCGTCGCGATGTTCGACGCGCGCGTAATGCCCCGTCGCGACATGCGTCGCGCCGAGCTGTTTTGCGTAACGAGCCAGCGTGCCGAGCTTCACGAAGTTATTGCACGAGACGCACGGGTTCGGCGTTCGTCCGTTCGCGTACGCGTCGGCGAAGCGCTCGATGACCTCTTTGCGAAAGACTTCCGTGAAGTCGAGCGCGTAATGTGGGATGCCCAGAACTACGGCGCTTGCGCGCGCGTCTTCGAAGTCGTCGATGCCGCAGCAGCTCTTCGCGTATGCTTTGCGCGTCGGCTCGTACATCTTCATGGTGACGCCGACGACGTCGTAGCCGGACTCGGCCAGCAACCCGGCAGCAACGGCCGAATCGACACCGCCGCTCATTGCGGCGACGACGCGCGGCTTGCTCGTTCCCGACCAGGATAACACCCCACCGAGTATAACAGAAGCACCGATGCCGGCGTTGGGTCAGCGGTTTCGAGCCGCACGGGAAGCCCGCCAACTCACCCTCTCCGAAGTCGCAGAACAAGTCCGAATTCGAGCCATCTACCTGGCTGCGATCGAAGATGAGGACTGGAACGCGATCGGCGCGGCCGTCTATATTCGGGGCTTCATGCGCACGTACGCGCGCTTTCTCGGCCTCGACCCCGAAGAAGTCGTTGCGGAGTTCACGCGGATTGACGTGGCGCGAGAAGCCGCATCGCCCTCTCGCTCGGAAGCCGCGCAGTTCGCGTACTCGCCCGAACGACGAGGGGCGTGGCCGTGGCTTATCTGGGTCGCGGCGGGCGTCGCGATTCTCCTCATCGCATTCGTCGTCTACAACGAGATAACGCTGCGCAAGCACACGGGCCAACTCGCCGCCATCGCGACGTCGGCCCCGGTGGTCACTCCCAGCGCCGCGCCGTCGATTCGCGCGCGGACGCCGTCGCCGGCGCCGATCCCGACGGTTAGCGCGCCGCTCGTGTTACGCTTGACCGGTCCGTGTTGGATCAGCGTCGTCTCCGACGGACGCGTCATCGCTCAAGGCACGTATCCGGCCGGCACGGCGAAGGCGTTCTCGGGAAGGACCGTGACCGTGATCGTCGGAAACGCCGCCGCCGCCGAGGTGACCGTGAACGGCAGAGCGCTGGGAAGAATGGGCGCGAAGGGCCAAGTCGTTCAACGAACCTTCACCCTCTCTGCGGAGCAGTAGTTTTGCCGTCCGAATCATCGTTCGACATCGTGTCGCGCATCGATGCGCAGGAGCTCGACAACGCGCTCAATCAAGCGCGCCGTGAGATCGAGAATCGTTTCGATTTCAAGAACTCGAAAACGACGATCGAAAACGACGCAAAGTCGATCACGGTCGTCTCCGACGACGAGATGAAGATGCGCAACGTCGTCGACATCATCGAGTCGAAGGCCGTTCGCCGCGGAATCGACATCAAAGCGTTCGGAATCGGCGAGATCGAGCCGGCCTCGGGAGGGACGGTGCGGCGCGTCATCACGCTCAAGACGGGAATTCCGAAGGACACGTCGCGCGCGATCACCGAGAAGATCAAAGGCATGAAACTCAAGGTGACGACGCAAATACAAGACGAGCAAGTGCGCGTGACGGGGAAGAGCAGGGACGATTTGCAGAAAGTCATCGCCGCGCTCAAAGCGGCGAACTTCGATCTGCCGCTGCAGTTCGTCAACTACCGGTAAGCGTGCCAAGCGTCTCGATCGTCAGCCTCGGCTGCGCGAAGAACCTGGTCGACAGCGAGGTCATGCTTGCGCGACTCGGCGCGAGCGGCTGGACGATAGAAAGCGACGATACGCGCGCCGACGCCGTGATCGTCAACACGTGCGCCTTCATCGACCCGGCGAAAGCAGAATCGACGGAGCGAATTCTCGAGCAAGCGCAGCGCAAACGGGCCGGACAGACGCTCGTTGTCGCCGGGTGTCTGGCGCAACGCTACGGAGAGCAACTGCGTGCGCTCATTCCCGAGATCGACGGCGTCGTCGGAACCGGCGAGTATGCTTCCATTCCCGAGATCGTCGAAGATGCGCAGCGCGGGCGCGCTCCAGTCCGCACGGGATTTCTTCCGGAGCCGGAACACGATTTTCTACCGCGTCTCGTCACGACGCCGCGTGCAACAGCGTACGTGAAAGTTGCGGAGGGTTGCGACCATCCGTGTACGTTCTGCATCATTCCGCAGCTACGCGGTGGTTTTCGCAGCCGCAGCGAGACGTCGATTCTCGCCGAAGCGCGCGCTCTTGTCGCCGGCGGAGCAAAAGAGCTCGTTCTCATCGCGCAAGATACCTCGATGTGGGGTCGCGACCGCGGGATGCGCCGCGGAGGACTGAGCCAGCTTCTCGAACGGCTGCACGACGTCGACGGCGTCGAGTGGATCCGGCTGCTCTATCTCTATCCCGCCACCGTCGACTCAGAGTTAATCGATGCGATCGCGACGCTGCCGAAAGTCTGCAAGTACATGGACATGCCACTGCAGCACGCGCACCCGGACGTTTTGCGTGCGATGCAGCGGCCTTCGAACGGCGAGCGCTATTTAAGCATTCTTGAAGAGTTCCGGCGTAGAGTTCCCGGCATCACCATGCGCTCGACATTCATCGTTGGCTTTCCGGGAGAGCGCGAAGAGCACGTCGCGTATCTGGAGGATTGGCTGGCACGCGCCGAGCTCGACCGTGTCGGATTCTTCGAATACAGCTCCGAGGAGGGTACACCCGCCGCAACGCTGGGCAACGCCGTCGGCGCACGCGAGAAGCGCCGTCGCCTCGTGCGCCTTCGTGAAGCCGCACGGCTGGCATCCCAGCGAGCGCGCGCCCGCCGGGTGAGCTCGATCGTACGCGTGCTCGTCGAAGGCCGCAGAAATCTTCGCCAACACGATCCGCTGCGCGCGCAGCTTGGGCCATCGGCATGGTATGGTCGTTCCGAGGGTGAAGCGCCGGGAGTCGACGGATCGATACTCTTCACCGGAGACGCGCGCATCGGCGAGTTCGTCGACGTCGCAATCAGCGGCCATGACGCGTTCGACGCATTCGGTCGCGTTGTTCCACTAGAGGTAGCACGCGTTGGGTAAGCATTTGGCGACAGAGAGCACGTCCGATCGGCGACCACCGCGCGCAGTGCGCCGCGCGCTCGTTATCGCCGTTTTGGTCTGTATCGGGCTGATCGCGGGATTCATCGGATACAGCGTCGTTGCGCGACACGAGAATCCGTTGCT
>JASHPC010000208.1 GCA_030038335.1 Vulcanimicrobiota bacterium | reverse complement strand
CGGCTACCAGGCTCTTACCCGCCCCGACCGGCCCAATAACGCTCCTGCACGCGGAAGGTTTAGCACTGCAAGCGAGCAGGGCATAAGAAAATCGACTACACAGGATGTGAGGTACGGCTCCTGCTCGACGCCCCATCGTTGCGCGTGCTGAGGTCGCACGCCGAAGGTAAGGGAATTGCTGCCAGCGTTGCACAGTTGTGCACCGCTCTCTTTGCGGATTTCTGCAGCGTCTACGTGCGCAACGAAGGCCCGTTTCCCGTTGCGATGGTGGCGCGTTCGGGAAGCGGTGCGGAAGCGTTGGCTGCAGCTGCTCGGGACGACGGATACGTCGACAGAGCGCGGCTAGCCGGCATCGAGACGCTGGTCGAAGAGCCGCTCGTCGCGTCGAACCGCGTCCTGGGAACGCTCGTCGTCGGTATGAGCGGCACGCGCAAGTTGACGACGGCGCATCGGCGCTCGCTCGCTCATGTGGTGGAGATCCTCTCGACGGCGCTGGATCAAGCGCAACAGCTTGCGATCCACTACCATGTCTCCAAGCGTCTGCAGCAAGCGATGCTGCCGTCGTGCCTTCCCGACTCGGATTCGGTTGCGTTCGATGCAGCGTATCTGCCCGCGACCGCCGGTGCTGACGTCGGTGGCGACTGGTACGACACGTTCGACCTTGGGCGAGGCGTCATCGGGCTCTCGGTCGGCGACGTCGTTGGACACGGGCTCGAGGCAGCCGTTGCAATGAGCGAAATCCGCAGCGCAATTCGCGCGACGGCATCGACGGTGTCGTCGCCCGCTGCCGTCCTTCGCGTCGTGGACGAACTCATGTGCGCGCAGAGCGTCGGTATGGCGACCGCGATCGTGGGATTCTACGAGACGACGACGGGCGTTCTGAGATACGCTTCGTGCGGCCATCCTTCACCGGCCCTGCTCACGCCATCGGGCCGGTCCGTCTTACTGCCGGCGGGCGGGCTGATGCTCGGTCTGGGGACGGGAACTGCATCCGACGACTTCACGGTGACGGTACCTCGCGGCGGAACGCTCTTCTTTTACACCGACGGTCTGCTCGAGTACGGGCACGACGTCATCGCGGGCGAGCAGACGCTGCTCGAGGCGCTCGCAACGATGGAGCTTGGCGAGGAACATCCCGCCGAAGCGCTGCACGCGTTCCTGTTTCGCGGCGGCGTGGAGAACGCAGACGATTGCGCAACGCTCGCGTTGCGCCGCGCCGCAAGCAGCGCGTGCACGTCGGAGCGGCTCGTCTACAGCTCTATCGCCCCCTGCGCCGCACTCGCGCGCGACGCGCTGCGAGCGTTCAGTGAGCCGCATCTTTTCGAGCGCGACCGGTGCTTCGAGGTTCTCAGTGCAGTGGGCGAAGCGGTCGCAAATGCAATCGAGCATGGCACGCACGGAGACCATCAAGTTTTCGAGATCGAAGCGCGCGCCGACGATGGCGGCATCGTCGTCGACGTACGCAGCCCCGGACACTGGCGGCCGTTCACGCCCTCGATCGACCGCGGCCGAGGCTTGCACATCATGCGCACGTACGCGAAGAGGCTGGAAATTTCGTCCGCGCAGGACGAAACTCACGTCACGCTAACGTTCGCGAAACCCTAAATCGTTTAGAAGTTGTGGCCCACCGAGAGCCGTACCGTCCTTGGACCGTACGGTATTGCGTTACGCAGGCCGATCTGCCCATTGATGAGCGGCGCTGGGATGCCTTCATATCCGAGAAGATACGGAGCGTCGTCCGCGTCGAACAGGTTGTCGGCAGAGATTTGGATCGTCGTTTGCGGCGACCAGAGCGGCACGCGATACGACGCGCTCGTGACGAAGAACGGTGAAACGTCGTACGTGTTGTTCGGGCCGAAGTACGTTACGCCGATCTGCGCATACTGCCCGAAAGCACCGCGCACGTGAATGCCCGCGAAGCCCATCGCGTACGCCTCGCTCTTGTTGCTGATGCCATTGAAGCCTGTTCCGTTTCCTTCGAAGTTGATGTACGGAATGACGAGCAAGTTCGTTCCGTATCCGGGACACGGCTTCGCCGCCGTTGCGTAGAAGCAGGGCGAGATGTCGTACGGATAGGCGCGCTGCAGGTCGAACGAGAGCACGTATCCTACGCCCGTGGCGGGATCGCTGTGCAGCGACGTCTCGACGCCCTCGTAACGTGAGTTGCCGAGATTCTCGGTCGTGCTCACGTATACGGGAATCGGCCCCGCCGGTGAGGTGTACGTTCCGTCGGGGTAGATCACCGAGTCAAACTGGTTTCTCAGGTTCGTCAGATATGCGTCGAACGAGACGATCGCGCCGAACGGAAGACGCGCGTCGGTTCCGATGTCGTAGCCGAACGACGTCTCCGGCAGCAGGGCGCCGGGATTATGTGTGACTGTGACGAAGGTCGCTCCGGTCGTATAGACTTGCGCCGGCGTCTGATTGAGCGCGTTCGTCAACGAAGGATAGGGCGGAGCGAGCGACGAGCCCGCGGTGAAGCGAATTGCAACGTCGGGTGACGCGCGATACGAAAGACCGATGCGCGGATCGTCGTGCCCGATCGTCGACTGCGTGAAGAGGAAGGCTCCAGTCGGACTCTTCTCCGGCGTGTAGTGCGTTTGGTACACGTCGTAATAGTTCGCAAGCGTCAGCGTCGTGTTCGGACCGAGGTCGAACGTGCCGCGCAGCAGGTACGTGATGAAGTCCTGGCGCGTACCGGCGGCGATCGACGTCGACAGAACGCCGTCCGGCTGCGTCGCGCTGCCGACGACCGAGTACGCATTCGTCAGCGCCGTCGTGTGGTCGTACTCGAACGTGAGCTGTCCATTGCCGATTGGATGGTCGTCCTCGAACGAATATCCGTGAAGGATGTCGTGCTCGACGCTGTTGGAGTACGGGGTTGGGAAGGTCATCGCTGCGACGGTACCGTCGAACGCGGTGGGTGCGCCGCCGTTGATTGCGGCGGTTCCGTAGAGCGCGAAGGGGCCGGTCGTATAGTTTGCCGATGGCGAAGACATATTGGAAACCGTTTGACGCAGGTAGACTTCGCTATAGTAGCGCGCGAGGAGCGTATCGTTGCCGATCGACGAACGAAGATCGCTCTCGAACATTGGCTCGCTATCGTACAGCGTGGAGTCGGGGAACGTCGCTTTCTCCGCAACCGGAATCTGGAAACCCGGCTGATACGGAGAGTACCCCGGTGACGAGAACGCGGCGGTCGGCGAGAACGTCGTGTCGACCTCGCCAAACGACCCTGCCGCGCCGTCGTACGTCCCTTGCACGCCGACGAACCCTGCGTCGATGACCGTCGAGTTCGACAGATGGTAGTAGAGCTTCGTTACTTCGCCCTTCGTCAAATAGTTTGAGTTGACGAGCTGACAGCACGCGATGAGCGTCGAGTACGCGTTCGTCGGATCGCCGAGAGAGTTCGGAATCGGATACGGGCCTGTCTCATGGTTCAGCGGCGAGCCGCTCGTCGTCGTGCCGGTGATTTTTCCGTAGCCAACGATCGTCGTGCCCTTTGCGACGGAGAACTCGGCGGGATAGTCTTGCAGCGGGCCTTGCGTGCCGTAACTCGCGAGATCGAGGACCCAGCCGAGGCGGCCTTCGGTGCCGGTATCACGTATGTTCGCGAAGCTTCCGCCCTGATTATCGATGCCGTATATCACGCGGCCGATCTCTTGCTGCGTCGGATCGCCGGTCCGGAAGTTCATCGTGCCGCCGATTCCATAGTAAATCTCTGAAGCGTACGCAGACGGACCTTTCGCGATCTCGATGTCGTCAAAGAGCATCGAATCGACGAGCATCACTGGGTAGTCGCCGTGCGATCCATTGATGAGCGGATGACCGTCGATGAGCGTTTCCTTTTCGTAATCGAGTGCTCCACGAAGGTTCGGGGAGACCGTCGATCCGTTGGTTGCGGCATTGGCATTTGGCCGGGCAGCGACTACCCCGGGGGTTTCGTCGAGAATCTGTTCCGTTGTGATCGAGCCCGCGTTGATGAACTGCTGCCCGCCGAGCACCGAGACCGGGAAGGAGCCTGCGTTGAACTGACCGGGCGACGTCGTCTCGACGCGAGCGATCGTCGTCAGCGACGAGAGGGCGACCGGAGGCATGATGACCCGTATCTGGGCGAGCGCTCCGGACTGCACCACGATATCCGCGACGGTGACCTGTTCGAACCCGGCGCGAGTCGCGACGGCGGTATAGATTCCTGGTGCCAAGGAAATGGTAAAGCGCCCCTGTGCGTCGCTCGTCGTTTCGGACTTTGCCGGGAGCAGCACGATACGCGCGTCGGCGACGGCATGGCCGCCGTCATCGACGACGACACCCGTGATACCGGCTTCTTGAGAGAGCGCCGGAACCGTGCACAGTGCAAGAAGGCCAATCGCGACGAGAGCGCGCAGAAAGGCGACGCCCATGAAACTCGTCCTCGCGCCGTGCGCGCTGTCTGTCCTCATCATCATCACGCGAGGTTCTGTTTACGCGCAAGCGACTCCCGCGCCGAAAGCGCCGAAGAAAACGAGTTCACAGGCGCAGAACGTGCGACGGTTGCCGATCATTGGTTCGGTCACCTCGCATGCAGTTCGCGTGCAGTTCAACTCGACGCCGGTCGCCCAGAAAGTCTTCCCGCGAGAAGCCTATCGCGATCAAGGCCAACCAGACGCGTCGACGGTGCTCGATCAGACCCCGGGCGCTTTTGTGGCACGCCCCTTCGACGAGAACCTCGCGATGCCGAACGTGCCCGTCTATCCGCTCGTGCGCGGCGGTCTGCCGTACGAAACGCCGGTCGCGCTCGACGGCGACACCGTCTCGCTGCCTTCGACGGGGACGTTCGATCTCTCGTTGATTCCCACGTACGTCTTGCAAGAGGTAGAGATCGTAAAAGGCCCCGGCGATCCCGGAGACATGGGTGATGGCGTGAACGGTGGGATCAACTTGCAGACGGCGCAGCCAACGGTGGAACGCAGGGGCATGCTCGAGTTCGAGGGTGACTCGCACGGCGGACAGTTCTCAGACCTCGCCTACGACGGGACGATGCCGGGCGGAAAGCTCTCGTTCGCGACGATGCTCTCGATCGACGGTTCTCCCGGTCCGCTCGGGGGACTCTCACTGCCCGGCGACCCCGCGAGCGACTCGCTTCGCAAGGCGCTTCTCGTCGAGTTGCACGCGATGCCGAGCAACGCGGTCACGATTACGGGCACGGTGCTCGCGACGAATCTCGACCGCGCGCTCGCAGGCGCGTACGGTGCGATGCTGGGAAATGATTTCGTCTCGCTCGCGCCTGCTCTCGGCGCGCGTCAAGACGAACGCCTACGTTTCGAGCAGATCGCAGCGCAGTTCGGTGAAGGACGCGACCAGTTCCAGACGCGCGTCTTCGGCTTCGACCTATCGAACGACGGCTACGATGAGAGTTCATCTCTTTCACAGGCGCTCGATCGGGAGCGCGGCGTGGAAGCCGCATGGGACCACGCGAGCGGTCCCAACGAGTACGTGCTGTCGGTGAGCGCTAGCGGATCTGCGGCGGAAGAAGAGGACTACACGTCGTTTGCGGCTTTTGGGGAGTCTCTGCCGCAGGGCTCTTCACGCGCGAACGCTCGCGCGCGTTTCAATGCGACGCTCCATCCGAGCATGCGCACGGAGCTCGATCTCATGGCACAGACGGTTACCGATGAAGAGCGTGTCGGCTACGGTTCCGTGCAGAACTGGTCGCGCGCAGATGCGCGCGCCGGCCTTTCGCAACTCCTTGCACCGCAGGTGTCGCTGCGGGCCTCCGTCGGAGCCAGCGGCGTCGCTCCGCCGCTCGACATGCTCGCGAACACATACGCGCCGCAGCTCTCTGTGGGGCTCGCACCGGAGTTCTTCTCGTTTTCATCCGACGTGACGCGTGAGGAGTATTCGCGCGGCGCCGACGTCGGGCTCGAGTGGCGTCTCCACGGCAACACGACGACGCTCTCGTTCGACGTCTACGGCACGCACGTGAACGACGCGTACGTGCTCGCGGCGACGCAGCCGCTTCCCCCCGTCATCAGTTTGCTCTGGGAAAACGCGCCGCCGATGGACGATGAAGGCGTCGAGGTTTCGCTCGTGCAGTTCAAGCCGGTAGGGCTCGGCTTCATCGTGCAGGCTGCGCTCCCGCGCACGTACCTCGAAGGCCCGCTCTCGCAAAACGTCGCGGGCATTCCGTACGCGCAGGGCTACGGCGAGATCAGTTACAAGTGGCCGCGAGGTTCGCGCGCGTCGTTCGGTGTCTTGTACTCGGGTGCGAACAATCCGTACGGCCGCGGACCTTTTGTGACGTGCAACTCGAACCTCGAGCTTTCCGTAGGGGCGAAATCGAAGTTTCAGATCTCCGCTGAGAACATCTTTGGATCGCTCGGTGGACGAATCCCGATCGCGTTCGCCGGAATCCCTGCACTGCTTCCGAACGGCACGTTCACTCCGACCGGAGCAAACGTGCTCGGTCCTCCCACGGTGCGCGTCATGTTCCGACAGTCGTTCGGACGTGGGTCGATCTACGAGCACTGAGGCCGCGGCGCTCCTCGATCGTCATCTACTCGACGGTGTTCCGACGCGCACCGAGCTCGTCGCGGAGTTGCTCGCGCATGCTCCACCCTCGGCAGCCGCCAAGCCGTTCTTCGAGGGCCTCCGGATCGTTGGTCCGAGAACGCCGGATCTCGCCCTCGTCGCACTGCGACTCGTGCTCGCGGGGCGCCGTGCCGACGATGAGACGGTCGTGCGCGTAAAACGGCTCGTGGAGGCCGCCCGCAGAGGCGGTCGCGAAGGCGAGGCGGCACGGAAGGAGTACGCAGAGATTTTCCAAGAGCTTCCGTAGTGGCGCAGGAACGAAAGCTTTCTTTGGTGCGTTACCCTTGCTGAAGGATAATGCGTTCGTTCGTCACGGCCTGCCTGCTCGCAGGGGTGCTGTCGGCATTCCCCTTTTTCATGTCGGGACGCGTGCTTCGCGTCGACTATGCGAACGCAGTCGTGCTCGTGCGGACGCGTGGCGGGGTTCGAACGGTCTGGGTGACGCCGAGCACCGAGATCGACGTACGTGGAGACGACTCGGCGTCGATTGCGGACATTCACCCAGGGCTTCGCGTTGAGATCGCTGCAAGCGTCGCCGGCGGGCGAATCGTCGCTCAAATCATCCGCATCCGATAATCAGGGCACGGCACTCGTCCTCAGGGACATCTCGTTTCGTTACGACGGCGGCAGCCGCGCTCTCGACGGCATCGACGTGACGGTTGAAGCTGGAACGACGCTTGCGATCGTCGGTCCATCCGGTGCGGGAAAGAGCACGCTCCTACGCGTCATTGCGGGGTTACTCGAACCGCAGCGGGGCGAGCTTTTCCTGAGTGGAGCGCAACTGCATGGCGTACCGGCGCGCGAGCGGCGCGTTGCCCTCGTCTTTCAAGACGACGCGCTCTTTCCGACGATGAGCGTCCGAAAGAATCTGCAGTTCGCGCTGCGCCGGAGCAACGAAAGCGGCGCGGTAGAGAACATCGCGCGCGCGTTGCACGTCGACGTTCATCTCGATCGCATGCCGCGCGACCTTTCCGGCGGCGAGCGCCAGCGCGTCGCGCTCGCTCGCGCGTTGCTCTCGGAGCCGCACGCGCTGTTACTCGACGAGCCGCTTGCCCATCTCGATCCGTCTCTGCGCGCTCGAGTGCGCGAAACGCTGCGAGAGATGCGCGCGCATTTCGCGGGTCCGATCGTCTACGTCACGCATGACCACGCTGAAGCGATGATGGTCTCAGACGTCCTCGGCGTTCTCGTTGGGGGAAGACTCGAGGATATTGGCTCGCCGCAACGCGTCTACGACGCCCCAGCGAACGTCCGCGCCGCCGCGGCGCTCGGGGTTCCACCGATGAACTTGTTGCATGAAGTAAATCGCATCATCGGCATACGTCCGGAGCACGTGCGCTTCGTTTCCGAGGGGGCGCTGCGAGGGCACGTGCTGCGCCGTGAGCTCGCGGGCGACGTTACCCTCGTGACCGTGCAAACCGAACGCGGCGTCGTCGTTGCGAGCGCGCGAGCCGTGCACGAGGCGCCACATCCGGGCGACTCCGTCGGCCTCTTTTTTCCCGAGGAGTGCGTGCGTTGCTTCGATGCAGCCTCCGGAGCGGCGATCGCATGAGCGACGAGCTGCGCCGCCTCTCGGCATCCGTCGTCGTGACCGGCGTGCGCGACGAGGACCTCGATGACCGGCGCTTCGCAGAGTATCCATTCGGCGGATTCGTCTACTTCGATCGCAATGCGCGATCGCTCACCGCGCTTCGCGCCCTTTCCGACCGAATTCTCGAGCGATACGAAGATTTGCCACCGGTGCTCGCGATCGATCAAGAGGGCGGGCGCGTCATGCGTCTACGCGAGGGAATCGCCCCGATGCCACCCGCGTCGACCGTCGGCGCTACCGGCGACGAGCGTCTTGCGGAGGCAATCGGCGCGCGCTGTGCGTACGATCTACGCCGCGCGGGCTGCAATCTCGATTTTGCGCCTGTTCTCGACCTTGCGCTCGACGAGCGCAACACCGTCATCGGCGACCGTTCCTTCGGCGCAGAACCGCAGGCGGTGACGCGCATGGCCGGCGCCTTCGCGCGTGGCCTGGAGCGCGGAGGCGTCGTCGCGACGTTCAAGCATTTTCCCGGCCACGGCTCGACGTACGTCGACTCCCACCAAGCACTGCCGCGAATCGACGTCGACGAAGCGACGCTGCGCTCGCGCGATTTCGTTCCGTTCGCGCAGCTCGTGCCGAAAGCGCGCGCGATCATGACGGCGCACGTCGTCGTCGCGGCGCTCGATCCGAGCGTGCCGGCGACGCTATCGCCACGCATTCTCAACGGACTTCTGCGCGACGAGCTCGGGTTTCAAGGCGTCTGCTTTAGCGATTGCGTGCAGATGGCCGCGATCGCGAGTGAGTTCGGCAGCATCGAAGGCGCCGTGCTCGCGCTGGGCGCCGGCGTCGATGCGGTGACGATCAGCCACGATCCCTATTTGGGGATGGCTGTTGCCGATCGTATCGCGCGCGCCGTGGAAGAAGGCGCCATTCCCGGCGAACGGCTACGCCAAGCCGCGGCGCGCATGGAACGGCTGCGCGCATCGCTCGAGCCTCCGTTGCCGCAGTGACGGCGACGTTTGCCGGCGTCGATGCGCTCCTGGGTCAGGCGTGCGGGAGCGAGTTCACGGGCGCGGTGGCGCGCGTCGAGCACGGCGGGCGGCTCGTCTTCGAGCGCGCGTATGGAAAAACGCGCGCTGACGACGGCAAGCCCGTGTACGTCGACACGCGATTCGATCTCGCGTCGTTGACGAAGCTCTTCGTTGCGACGATTCTGTCGCGCGACGCGGCGCAAGGCGTCGTCGATCTCGACGCGCCGGCTTTCGGAGAGATTACGCCGCGCGATCTGCTCGCGCACGACTCCGGCATGAACTCCGGTGCCGACTACCGCTTGCTCCTCGATCGCAACATTGCGGAGTTCGTGCTCACAGAGCCGCTCGTCGCCTCGCCGCGCGAGCGCGTCATCTACAGCGATCTTGGCTTCATCGCAATCGGCATCTTGCTCGAGAGGCTCCATCACCGCGCGCTCTCCGCGCTTGCGGAAGACGTGTTCGCGCGCAGCACGTTGGGCTTTCGACCGCGCGGAACCGAACGTGCAACGATTCCCGCGACGGAGTCTGACGATTGGCGAGGGCGCGTTCAGGGCGTCGTACACGACGAGAAGGCCTACCTCATGGGTGGCGTCGCGGGGCATGCAGGGCTCTTCGGAACAGCGTCCGACGTCGCGTGGCTTGCCGAGTGCTACCTGGGGCCGCTGCGCGGACGTGCCACGTCGTTACTTCCACTCTCGCTCGCGCGGGAAGCGACGACGGAACAGGCATCGGATCCCGTTCTTCGCCGCGGCCTCGGCTGGGCGTTGAAGACGACCGACGAAAACTCGTGCGGCGCGCACTTCTCCATGGAAAGCTTCGGGCACACCGGCTTCGTCGGAACGTCGGTCTGGGCCGACCCCGAACGCGACCTTCAGGGCGTCCTTCTGACAAACGCCGTGTACTTCGGCCGCAGAGACATTCGCGCTCTGCGCGCGCGCTTCTACGATGCCTGCGTGGAGGCGGTTGCGTGAGAGCCATCGGCCTCATGAGCGGTACGTCACTCGACGGCATCGACGCCGCGCTCGTCGACGTGCGCCCAGGAGAGAGTGGGTATGCCGTCGAGCTCGTGCGTTTCGGGACCACGCCGTTTCAGCCCGATCTCGAGCGCGCTTTGCGAGCGGCGCTTCCTCCGAACCCGGGAAGCGTCGAAGCGTTGGCGCGGCTGCACCACGCTCTAGGCGAAGCTCTTGGCAAAGCCGCGCTTTCAATTGCAGAGGGTGAGAGAGTCGACTTCGTCGCGTCGCACGGGCAGACGCTCTTTCACGACGGAGAGCGTAGCGTGACGCTGCAAGTCGGCGATGCGTTCGTCGTGCGCGAGATCGCAGGCGCGACCGTCTGCTACGACTTCCGCAGTGCAGATTGCGCCGCCGGCGGTCATGGTGCTCCGCTCGTGCCGTACGTCGACGCGCTGCTTTTCCACGATGCAAGCGAGACGCGCGCCGCCGTCAATATCGGCGGCATAGCGAATGCGACGATTCTGCCACGCGATGGTGAGATCGTCGCGTTCGATACCGGACCCGGAAACATGCTCATCGACGCGCTCGTGAGCGCGAGGACCGGCGGGAACCTGCGCTTCGACCGCGACGGCGCGCTCGCCGCACGCGGGAGCGTCGACGAGCGCCTTCTGAACGCGATGCTGCAAGATCCCTACTTTTCGGTTTCGGCGCCGAAGACGACGGGGCGCGAACGGTTCGGGGCGCAGTTTCTGCGGGCGCACGCCGCGCTCGACGCGCTTTCCCTGGAAGATGCCGCCGCCACGCTCACCGAGCTGACCGCCGCGACCGTTGCAGGAGCGCTCGCGGCAGAGCCGGGCGTGTCGCTCGTCATCGTCTCCGGAGGAGGCGCATCGAACGCAACGCTCATGAAACGCTTGCAAGGACGGCTCCAGCACGCGCGCGTCGAACGCTCGGACGCGATGGGGGTGTCTTCGGAAGCCAAGGAGGCCATTGCGTTTGCGGTGCTCGGATACGAAACGCTGCGTGGCCGCGCCGCAAACGTTCCACGCGCGACGGGTGCACGGCGCGCGGTCGTGATGGGGGCAATTGCGCCGCGCGAGCTGGGCGCGCTGCTCGCTAAGGTCGCGCGGGAGTGCGGTGAGTGAACGCGCGATGAGCGATCTTCCCGAGACCGAAGCAATCGACGCGGCCTGGCGCGAGCTCGATCGACTTGCGAGCGGCGCGCTCGTCGAACGTCTCGTCGCAGCGCAACGCAGCGTCTTCGACGCCGTGTACGCGCAGCGCGCAGCGATTGCGGACGTCGTCGAGAACGTCGCCGCGCGACTCGAGAGCGGCGGGCGTTTGCACTACGTCGGCAGTGGCACGAGCGGTCGACTCGCGATGCTCGACGCGGCGGAGATGCCACCGACTTTCGGCACTGAGCCCGAACTCGTCACAGCGCACATCGCGGGAGGAACGACCGCGCTCGTTCGCGCGGTGGAGGGAGCGGAGGACGACGAGAGCGCTGGACGCGCGGAGATGCACGAGGTCGCCGCCGGCGATGCTGCGATCGGGATCTCAGCCGGTGGAAGAGCCGCATTCGTCGTCGGCGCGATTACCGAAGCGCGCAGTCGCGGGGCATTCACTGCGGCGATCGTGAACGCGAGCGGCTCGCCGCTGGCCGCAGCGGCGCACGTCGCCGTCGTCGTGCAGACCGGAGCGGAGCCAATTGCGGGCTCGACGCGCATGCGCGCGGGCACGTCGCAAAAAATCGTCCTCAATACGATTTCAACGGCGGTCATGGTGTTGCTCGGTAAGGTCTACGAAAATCTCATGGTCGACCTCGCTGCGTCGAATGCGAAACTGCGCCTGCGCTCGCAGCGGCTCGTCGAACGAGTCGGGGGTGTCGACGCGATTCACGCCGCCACGATTCTCGAAGCCGCGGAGGGAAGCGTGAAGACCGCGATCGTCATGGCGAGGCTGAGTTGCGGCGCGGAAGAAGCGCGCGCGGCGCTCGCGCGCAATCGGGGACGGTTGCGTGACGTTCTAGCGCCCTTCGCGTAACGAGCCTGGTGCGCGCCGTACTCGTCGCGGTACTTCTCGCTGCCACGCCGCTCGCGGCGCGCGCTGCGGCTCCTATCGTCTTCGTGCCCATGGACGACCGTCCGGTGACGATGCAGCTGCCTCAACTGCTCGGTGCGATCGCGGGGCGCGCCGTCGTCGAGCCTCCCGTCGCGCTTCTCGGGCACTATCTGCAACCAGGCGATCCGGATGCGATCATTGCGTGGCTTAACTCGAGCGCACCGAAGAATCCGAGCGCCTACGTGCTTTCGAGCGACATGCTTGCGTACGGCGGACTTCTCGCGTCGCGCGTGCCAGGACCGACGTACGCCGACGCGTACTTTCGTCTTCACGGCATCGAGACATTGCGCGCGCGCTCACGCGCATGGATCGCGGTCTTCGGAACCGTGATGCGTCTCGCGCCGACGGGCATTCCCGCAATCGGTCCCGGAACGACGTACTTTGCCTCCGGCCCGATCTGGCAATATCTGTGGCAATACGCGATGCTGCACGATCCGCCGCTTCCAAGCGAACAAGAGATGGCAGCGCAGTTGCGTCAAGAGGCGGGACCCGCGTTCGACGAGTACCTCGCAGATCGCGCCCGCGATTTGGCAGTCGACAGGCTTCTCGTCACCGAGGCGCGCGTTGGTTGGATCGACCGCATGGTGCTCGGACAAGACGACGCCGGGCCGGTTGGCATCGACGTTCCCGATCGCACGGTTCTCGAGGACGACATCGCCACGGAGCACGTAGCCTCACGCGTTGACATCGAGCCGGGTGCTGACGAACTCGGCATGGCACTCGTCGCGCACGCTCTCGCGCGCGACGCCGATTGGCAGCCGCGGATCGCCGTGCGCTACTCGACGCCCGACGGAGCGCAGGCGCAAGACCCGCTCGAGTACGGGCCTATCTCGGTTGCGATCGATCGTCTCATCGCTTTGTGCGGCGGCAGCGAGGTGGAAGAGAATCCTGAGATCGTTCTCTACGTTCGCGTCCCTTATACGACCCAGGCGCAAGACGACGCGTTCGTCGCGAGCATGCGCGCCGACATGGCCGCCGGACGCTCCGTGGCGCTGGCAGATCTCAGCTTTCTCGCCGGAGGAGGCCAGCCCGGATACGCGCAGCAGGCCGCGTTCGCGCAGCGAGTTCTCGACGATGGGACGGCGTCGAAGCTCGACGCGTACGCGTCCTGGAATACGAATGCGAACACCGTAGGGACGGCGCTCGCGGAGGCTGTCGCTGCAGGCGCCGGAAGAAGGATGGGAACGTACGACGCGCTCGCGCATCGCGAGTTCACGTTCATGCGCTTCGTGGACGACTACGAGTTTCACGATCGCGTCCGGCCGCTGCTCAACGCGCAGCTGGAGGCAGAGAACGTCGATCACATGATTCTCTTGCCGCCCGAGGCGCAGTCGGTGGCGGCGGAAAACCGTGCGCTCCTGTGGAGCGACGCGATCGGCGTATTGCGCGAACTCTACCCCGACGATCACATCGCTGCGATGGAGATCACTCTTCCCTGGGATCGCACGTTCGAGACGCGGATCGACGTGGGGCTCGCTCCCAACGTCTGAAAACATGTTTCCAGGACAGGCGGGTGCCGGCGACTATGTAGGGAATATTCATCACATCCCAATGCGACTTATGAAGCGACGTCTTTGGCTGGCTCGCCCGAACTGGGCAAACCGTGCCGCCCTAGCCGCGATACACGTCTGTGCGCTCGCGGCGTTTACGCCCATGTTCTTCTCGTGGTCTGCGGTCGCGGTTGCGGCCGTCTTGGTGTATCTGACCGGCGCGATCGGCGTGACGCTCGGATATCATCGCACGCTGACGCATCGCAGTC
>JASHPC010000207.1 GCA_030038335.1 Vulcanimicrobiota bacterium | reverse complement strand
CCGGGAACCGCACTGCGAAGAGTGCCCGCTGCGTAGCGGTTGCGAACGCCGGCCGCTTCCGCGTCCTGTACCGAAGAGGAAAGGCGTTCGATTCGAGTCCACGACGCGGCACGTGCGCGGCCGCATTGTCGACCGGCTGCGCGACCTACCACCGGGCCGGTGCATCTCACTGCTGGATCTTCACCGGGACGTACGCTCGGCGCTCGCCGAGCGTGGCGTGGACGAGCTGCGAGACCTCGTTGCGGGGCTCGAGCGTGACGGGCTCGTCGTCGTGCAGGACGACGCGGTCTCGCTACCCTAGCCATCCTCATGCCCGCCATCCCGTTCCCGAAGAAGAAGGTTCCGCGCGCGACCGCACTCGCCCAGCTCGAGATACTCGAACGCACGTATCCGGCAGCGACGACGGCGCTCGAGCATCGCAATCCGTACGAGCTCCTCATTGCCGTCATTCTTTCCGCGCAGTGCACCGACGCGCGCGTGAACCTGACGACGCCGACGCTGTTTGCTAAGTATCCCACGGCGCAAAAGCTTGCAAAGGCTCTGCCGCGCGACGTCGAGCGCATCATCAAGTCGTGCGGCTTCTTCCGCGCCAAGACGAAGAACATCATCGGCGCAGCGCGCGACATCGTCGAACGCTTCGACGGCGCCGTTCCCAAGGATCGCGAATCGCTCGAATCGCTCTCCGGCGTCGGGCGCAAGACCGCGAGCGTCGTTCTGGCAAACGCATTCGACGAGCCGGCTCTCGCGGTGGATACGCACGTCTTTCGCGTCGCGCACCGTCTCGGGCTCACGACCGGAAAGACGCCGCTCGACGTGGAGCGTGACCTCGTCGCCGTCGTGCCACGTGCGAAGTGGGGGCTCGCGACGCACTGGCTCATTCTGCACGGCCGTGCGGTCTGCAAGGCGCCGCGTCCGCTCTGCGGCATATGCCCTGTGCTTGCGCTGTGCCCGACGGGGAAAATGCTCGTAAAGAAACCGGCGCAGTCTTTACGACGGCGCCGGCGGATGGAATAAAAGCGGCCCTCGTATTAGGGCTTCTTCGTTGGCTTTGGTTTCGGTTTCGGTTTCGGGGTCGTCTTCGCGTGCGCGGAGTGCATCCCGGTCGAGTGCGCTGACATCGAGTGCTTCGGCGTGGGCGTCGGCTTCGCTTTCGAAGCCGCCATTGCAACGCCGCTCATGAGAAATGCCGACGCGACGAGCGCGGCAAGTGCTTTCGTCAATTCATTCACCTCCTTTCGGCAATAGATCGTTCCAGAAACGTAAATGCCGGGAGGATGGTTCGCTCCTAACTCGGCGTTCCCTTGCTAGCCTTTCCAACCAGAGACCGCGAGATGACGAGACGCTGTATCTGCTGCGTGCCCTCGTAGATCTGCGTGATCTTCGCATCGCGCATCATCCGTTCCACCGGGTATTCCGCAGAGTAGCCAAATCCGCCGAGCACCTGTACCGCATCGGTGGTCACGGCCATTGCGACGTCGCCGCACATAAGCTTTGCCATTGCGGCCCAGAGCGTCACGTCGGGCGCGCCCTCGTCGCACCTGCGCGCTGCCTCGTAGAGCAACAGCCTCGCTGCTTCGACCTGCGTCTTCATGTCGGCGAGCATGAAGCCGACGCCCTGATGCTGCCCGATCGGCTTTCCGAACGCGACACGCTCCTTGGCGTAGTTCGTTGCGTACTCGAGCGCGCCGGCAGCGATGCCGAGTGCCTGCGCTGCGATGCCGGGACGTGACTTGTCGAGTACCTGCATCGCAATCTTGAATCCCTCGCCTTCCGTCCCAAGAAGATTCCCGGCGGGAACGATACAGTCGTTAAAGTTCAACTCGACCGTCGGAGAGCCGCGGATTCCCATCTTGCGTTCTTTTTTGCCGACGTTGAATCCAGCGAAGCCTTTCTCGACGACGAACGCGCTGATGCCTTTGGGTCCCTTCGTTGGATCGGTGACGGCGAAGACGCAGACGACGTCCGCTAAGCCACCGTGCGTGATCCAAATCTTCGTACCGTTGAGCACGTATGTGTCTCCGCGCCGCTCGGCGCGCGTACGCATCGAGCCGGCGGCGTCCGACCCGCTCGTGCTCTCCGTGAGCGCGTATGCGGCGATCCATTCGCCCGACGCAAGCTTTGGGAGATAGCGATGTTTCTGCTCTTCCGTGCCGCCGATGAGAATCGGCAGCATGCCAAGCTCCTGCACGGCGACGATGAGCGAGCTGGAAGCGCACGCCTTCGCGATCTCTTCGACGACTTTCACGTACGTAAGAAACGTACCACCGAGACCTCCGTACTCCGGTGGAATCGGAATGCCGAGAAGATCGTTTTGCGCGAAGAGCTCCTTGACGTCCATGGGGAACGCGCCCGACTCGTCGATCTCGGCGGCACGCGGTGCCACGCGCTCGGCAACGAGTTCGCGGACGGTCGTGAGGATGAGCGAGTCGGCGTCTGTCGTGACCATGGCGGGGAGGGTTCGTTTCCGGCTCGCTGTACCTTGCCCGGGGAGGTCTCCTGATGGACAGAGTCGTCGCGACGTGCGCGCAGGCGGTCGCAGAGATTCCGAATGGCGCTTCGCTCGCGGTCGGCGGGTTCGGGCTGAATGGGATTCCGCATAACCTGATTCAGGCGCTGCTCGAACAAGGCGCGACCGGCCTCGTAACGGTCAGCAACAACTGCGGCGTCGACGGGTGGGGACTCGGCGTGCTGCTCGACCACAAGCGCATTGCGCGAACGACCGGTTCGTACGTGGGCGAGAACAAGGAGTTCGAGCGGCAGTACCTCAGTGGCGAGCTGGAGCTCGAGCTCGTGCCGCAGGGCACGCTTGCGGAGCGCTTGCGCGCGGGAGGCTGCGGCATTCCCGCGTTTTACACGCCTGCGGGCGTTGGCACGCTCGTTGCAGAGGGCGGTTTACCATGGCGCTACGCCTCCGACGGCAGCGTTGCAGTCGCCTCACCTCCAAAGGAAGTTCGGCGATTCGGCGATCGAGACTACGTTCTCGAGTACGGCATCGTCTGTGACTTCGCGCTCGTCCGCGCGACGGTTGGCGATCGGTACGGCAATCTCGTCTTCTCGAAAGCGACGCGCAACTTCAATCCACTCTGCGCGATGGCAGGGCGCATCACGATCGCGGAGGTCGAGAAACTCGTCGAGCCCGGAGCGATCGATCCGGAGAACGTGCATCTGCCGGGCATTTTCGTGCAGCGCGTCGTCCACGTCGGCGATGCTGGAAAGCGCATCGAGCGCATCACCACGCGCACGCGGGAGGGACAGTAGCATGGCGCTTTCTCGAACCGAGCTCGCTGGACGCGTTGCGAAGGAGCTGCGCGACGGACAGTACGTCAACTTAGGAATCGGTCTTCCGACGCTCGTGCCGAACTACGTTCCGCAAGGCGTCACCGTCGTGCTGCAAAGCGAGAACGGAATTCTCGGGCTTGGGCCTTATCCGTACGAGGGCGAAGAGAATCCCGATCTCATCAATGCCGGCAAGGAGACGGTGACGGTGCTGCCAGGAGCAGCATTCTTCGATTCGTCGCTCTCGTTCGGCATGATTCGCGGCGGTCACATCGACGTTGCCGTGCTCGGCGCGATGCAGGTCTCAGAGCGCGGCGACCTCGCGAACTGGATGATTCCAGGCAAGATGGTAAAGGGAATGGGCGGCGCGATGGACCTGGTCCACGGCGCGAAGCGCGTCATCGTGATGATGGAGCACGTGGCGAAGGGAGGCGAGCACAAAATCGTTCGCGAGTGCACGTTGCCCTTGACTGGGCGCCGCGTCATCGACCGCATCATCACCGACTTAGCGGTGATCGACGTTACCGACGGCGGCTTGGTACTGCGCGAGGCGGCTCCCGGAGTCAGCGCGGACGAAGTGAGAAACGCAACGGGAGCGCCGGTCAAGGATTCATAGCGTCTCGCTCTGAGCGAGCGCGAGGCCGCGCCAGCCGATTCGCCATGCGGCAAACGCAATCAGAAGCGCTGCTTCGCCGATGCATGCGGCAAAGGCGACGATCGCGGCAAGCGCCCACGAGTGTGCGAAGAATCCGAGGATTGCAGCCACTAAGGCAACTGGCCCGACGAGCGCGTAACAGATGAGGGTCCGCAGCATTGCGAGCGGCCCGCGCTGATCGATCGCAGAGGGGAAAAGGGCGTAGAGCGCGAGGCCGAGCGCGCGAAGAAAGAATGCGGCCACGATTGCAACGGGAATGCCGAAAAACGCGAGCTCGGGAAGCCGCATCGCGATCGACCAAGCGAGAACGAACGCGACTGCGTACGCCGCTACGCGCCACGACGTTCCGGTCACCCACGCCGTAAGACGCAGCCAGAGCGGATCGAGGCTCATCCACCAGAGCGGTTTCGATATGTCGTCACGTAGCGCAACGCTCGAGCCGAACGCGACGAAGATGACGAAGAGGTTCAGGGCGGAGATTCCAAAGGAGGCCGCGATCGCGATTGGATGCCGGCTCGCTAACGCGTAGTGTCCGATCGCCACGCCTCCCACGGCGCACGCCGCAATCGTCAACCAAAACCATCGGCGAAGCACGGGAGAGCGCACGAACGCGAGATACTCCTTCCAGAAGCTCGTCCATGGTCCGTTCATGCGCTCGAAGAGAGGCGCGTGCTTTGGCGTGCCCGCATCGACGAATGCGACGCGTACCGGCGAGAAACCACGCCTGTGACTCGCGCGCAGAGACGTCGCGCGCAGCGAGGCGGCGTACATCTCCGGATAGAGATCGCGACCAAAGAGCAGGGACGCTGCAACGGCCGCGAGTGCGATTGTCCAGAACACCGCGAGCGCCGAAGGTCGCGAGCTCAACAGCGCGTTCGTTACTGCCGCAGGTGCGTGCATCTCGACGTGCGCGGTGGCGGTAAGCACTGCGGCAGCGACCGCGGCGCAGGTCACGGTGAGCGAGAGTGCGAGCGCAAGTTTACGCGACCGCTTCGCGAGCTGCAGCATCGGGATCGGAACGGCGCCCAGTAAGAGCGTTCCTGCGAGCACGGAGAGCGAGAGTCCGGCAAAGCGCACCGCGGTGCCAAAGAGCAGCCCGTAAAAGACGAGAAAGAACGCGATGCGAAGCAGGCGCGTCGCGTGCCGGCGCAACTGCAGCCACGTTAAGACGACGCGTTCGTCGAGTTGCGAGCCGATGAGGAAGCGCGCGTCCGCGGGGCCCGAGAACGTCGCCACGGCTCCCGACGCAGCGGCAAGTGCAACGCTGCCGAGGAGTGCGACGTACGCAAAGAGCACGGCCGCGGCGTACGGATCGTCGAGGTGCGGGACGACGGCGTGGCGGCGCACGATCGAGCGCACCCATATGAGAAGAACGAAGTACGCGACGACGATGCCGTACATCGCGAGCCGTCCGGGATGCCTTACGATCGCGCGAAGATGATTGACGCCTTGGCGCCACTCCAGATAGAACAAGGCGGCGAGAGCGCTCATGGCGCTACCGCGTCAACTCGAGGAAGACGTCCTCCACGCCCGAGACGCCATCGCCGAGCGAACGAAGCTCGGCAAACGTTCCGCTCGCAACGGCGTGCCCTGCCTTCATGATGATCGCGCGGTCGCAGATGGCTTCTGCCTGTTCGAGGATGTGCGTGCTGATCACCACCGCGACGTCGCGTGCTTTCAAGTCGCGCAGGATCTGGCGAAGCTCACGCTGACCGAGCGGATCGAGCCCAAGCATTGGTTCGTCGAGCAGCAGTACTGGCGTACCCGCGAGTATGCCGGCAGCGATGAGCGTCTTTTGGCGCATGCCCTTCGAGAGCGCCGAGCCGAGCGTGTTGCGCTGTTCGGCCATGCCGAGCCGCTGCAGCAGATCTTCCCCGCGCTGCTGCCATCCGTTTGGAACGCGGCAGCTCTTTGCGACGAAGACGAGATGCTCCCACACCGTGAGCATCGGATAAACGTCGGGCGTCTCCGGAATGAGACCGATCGTGTTCGGTCGATCGCTGCCGAGATCGCGGCCGTCGTATACGAACGAGCCGCCGTCGGGGCGTAGTAAGCCCGCTGCGCAGAGAAACGTCGTGCTCTTCCCCGCACCATTCGGTCCGAGCAGGCCGACGATCTCTCCACCGCGTGCATGAAAGGAGAGCCCGTCGACGGCGGTCACGTTTGCGAAACGCTTCGTCAGGTTCGTGACTTCGAGCAGCGGCATTATCCTGCGACGATTCGCGGGTCGTCGCGAAACTGCTTGCGATAGAGACGGGCGTAGGGACCGCCGCGCGCGAGAAGATCCGCGTGCGATCCACGCTCGACGATGCGACCGCGTTCGAGAACGAAGATGACGTCCGCCGCGATCACCGTGGAGAGACGGTGTGCGATGACGAGGCTCGTGCGCCCGCGCATCACGCGCTCGAGCGCAGCTTGAATCGCCGCCTCGCTATGCGAATCGAGCGCGCTCGTCGCTTCGTCGAGGATGAGAATACGCGGGTCCTTGAGCAAAACGCGAGCGATCGCGAGGCGCTGGCGTTCGCCGCCCGAGAGCTTGTGCCCGCGCTCGCCGACGATCGTGTTATATCCGTCCGGGAGCTCGGAGATGACGTCGTGAATGTTTGCCGCGGTCGCAGCGGCAACGATCTCGTCCTGCGTCGCCTGCGGGTTTCCGTAACGCAGATTGCTCTCGATCGTATCGTGGAAGAGATACGTCTCCTGCGTCACGACGCCGATGTCTCTGCGCAGTGAATCGAGCGTCACCGCTCTTACGTCATGGCCGTCGACGAGAACGCGCCCTTCCTGTGGGTCGTAAAGTCGCGGAACGAGATGCGTGATCGTCGTCTTCCCCGCGCCGGTTGGACCGACGAATGCTGCGACCTGTCCGCTCTTGACTTCAAAGCAAACGTCTTCGAGCACCGTCCGGCGCTCGTCGTATCCGAAGGTGACGTTTTCGAAGGCGACGTCTCCGCGGATCTCGGGCAGCGCGATCGCTCCCGGCGAGTCGTACGGCTCCGTCTTCATATCCAAGTACTCGAAAATACGCTCGAAGACGGCGAGCGCGCTCACGATCTGCACCTGAATCCCGGCGAGCGTCGCGGCGGATCCGTACAAGCGCGTTTGTATGAAGGAGATGAAAGCGACGATGACGCCGATCTGCAGTTGGTGTTCGATTGCCATCCAACCGCCACCGAGCCAGACGATGACCGGTCCGATGACGACCATCGCGGTGACGGAGGCGAGGAACCATCGTCCCACCATCGCGAGACGTATCTCGAGATCCATGAGCATCGTGCCGACGCCGTAGAATCGTTTGCTCTCGAACGCTTCGCGCGCAAACGACTTGATGAGCGTAATGCCCGAGATCGAGAGCGTCTCTTGCGTGATCGACTCGATCTGGTCTCGCTGCTCGCGCGTACGGCGGCGTACCTGGTACATGCGGCGGCCAACGGGTCCGAGCGGAAGGACCATCAGCGGAACGACGGCGGTGGAGAGCAGCGCGAGACGCCAGTTCCAGATAAACATTGCAACGAGAGTCGTTGCGATCATGACGACATTCGTGATGATCTGCGTGAGCGTCCCGGTGACGACGTTATCGACGTTGTCGACGTCGTTGGAGACGCGGTTCATGATCTCGCCCGTCTTCGTTCCGGTGAAGAACGAGATCGGCATCCGATGGAGATGCGAGACGAGATTCGTGCGGATGTCCCGCATGATCCCTTCGCCCACGAGCGAGTTCAGGTAGCCTTGCGCGACGCCGATCGCGCCCACGACGAGCGCAGAGGCGACGATGACGGCGAGGTCGACGATCAGCAGATGGAAGTTGCGTTTTGGGATCGCCGCGTCGATGATCTGGGCGGTCATGAAACCCGGAACGAGTCCGAGAGAAGACGACGCGACGATGCACGCGAGAACGAGCGACTGCGGTCTCCAGTAGGGCATGAAGAGCGCACCGATGCGCCTCCACTCGACGCGCCGCGGAACGCGCGGCTTGTCGGGATTATAGAGGTTCCCCCACATGAGGTGACCGCCGCCCATCATGGTGCTATATCACAGCGCAGTGCGTTGATGGAGCGATACCTTGTTGCCCTCGGGATCCTGAAATGAGGTGAGCCGGCACACGCCTGTGTCGTGGATCTCTTCGACTTCTACGCCGCGCGCTTGAAGGTCGCCGCGTGCTTGCTCGATGTCGTCGACTTCGAAGACGACGCTCGATGCGCTTCCGGGGGGGCGATCGATCCATTCCTGTGTCATGACGGCGAAACAGCCGCCCGCAATCGTGGCTTCGTCGTACTTGAGAACGCCGTCCTCGGCGAACTCGTTACCGAACGTGAGGCCTAACGCATCGCGGTAGAAGTTGCGCAGCTTCTCGACGTCGGTTGCGGGGTAGGCCGTGAACGCGATTTCCTTGATCATGAACTCTCTTTCGTCAATCGAGCTTGCCGTTGCGCAGTTTCGCCAACTCCTTGAATAACGAGCGCTCCTTCTCGGAGAGTTGCTGAGGAAGCTGGCCGATGAGGCGCACGTATTGATCGCCTGCGCCCTTGCCCTTGACGTTGGGCATGCCTTTGCCAGCGAGACGCAGCAGCCGATTGTTCTGCGTCCCCTCCGGAATCTTCATCGAGACAGGGCCGCTCATCGTCGGCACCTTCACTTCGCTTCCGAGCACGAGATCGTAGAGGCTTACGGGCAGATCGACGTAGAGATCGTTCCCCTTGCGCTGGTACGTCGGATCGTCGAGGACGTGCACGACCAGATAGAGGTCGCCGTTGGGAGAGCCGCTGCCGCCTTGGCCCGCGAGGCGAATCCGTTGACCTTCACCGATGCCACGCGGAATCGTTACTTCGAACTTCTTTGACGCAACGACACGCCCGGTACCGTGACAGAGACCGCAAAGCCTGCCTCGTTCCGTCCCTGTGCCGTGACAGCGCGAGCACGTGTCCTCGATTTGAAGCGAGACGTTCTTCTTGCCGCCGGCGTACGCGTCGCCTAACGAGATGTCGAGCGTGCTCTCGACGTCTTGACCGGGGCGGCTGACGCCGCTCGGTGCACCCGCGCGACGTCCGACACCGGAGAAGAAGAGATCGAAGAAATCCGAGAAGCCGCTCGCGCCGCCGATGTTTCCGAAGTCGAAGCCTTCGGTGTCGAACTGCGTCCGGTATCGCTGCTGCTGCTCCGCTTGGCGCGCGGCTTGCTGCCAGTCCGCGCCGAGCATGTCGTACTTGCGCCGCTTCTGCGCGTCGCCGAGAACCTCGTAAGCTTCAGAGATTTCTTTGAACTTCTCCTCGGCCTCTTTCGGCTTGTCGGGATTTGCGTCCGGATGCCACTTTCGCGCAAGCTTGCGGTACGCAGACTTGATGTCTTTCTCGGAAGCACTCTTCGAGACTCCGAGCGTCGCGTAGTAGTCCTTATAGTTCATCCGGACGCAGGTCCGTCGTTACTCGCGCCGCTTCGCGACGGTCACTTTTGCGGGGCGAAGGAGCTCCTCGTCGATCGTGTACCCTTTCTCGGAGACGCCGACGACCGTGTCGTCTGCGACGCCGTCCTGAGCCTCGGCCGTCTCTATCGCTTCGGCGACGCGCGGATCGAAAGGCTTTCCCTCGACGTCGATCGGCCGCACGCCTTCCGCCTGCAACACCGAACGAAACCCTCGAAGCGTCTGCTCGAGGCCGCCTCGCAGCGCCTGATCGTCGCCGCTCGACTCCAGCGCTCGCTCCAGATTGTCGAGCACCGGCAGAAAGCGCTCGAGAAGCGTGCGCCGGCGGTCGGTAAGCATCTTGCGCAAGTCCCGCTCCGTGCGCTTCTTGAAGTTGTCGAAGTCCGCCGCCGCGAGGAGAAAGCGCTTGTAGTTCTCCTCGGCGCGCGCATTCGCTGCGGCGAGCTGCTCGCGCAGCTCCCGCAGCTCTTGCGACTCTTCGGCGGCTTCGTCGTTTACCGAGTCCAGTCGTCGTTCCTCGAACATTGCACGAGGCTACTTTGACTCTTTGAACTCGGCGTCGATGACGTCTTCTTGCGGTGACGCTCCCGACGACGCACCGTTCGTTCCGCCTGCGCCGGCCTCGGCACCGCTCTGCGCAGAGCCGTCGCCTTGCGGCGTCGACTTGTAGAGCAGCTCCGCCATCTTGTAGCTGGCTTGCTGCACGCGATCGATTGCGGGCTTGATCTGTTCGACGGTGCCGTTCTCGCTGACGCGCTTGAGCTCCGCGAGCGCGCTTTCGACGTCCGTTTTCGTCGCGGCGTCGAGACGTTCTCCGACCTCTTTGAGCGACTTTTCGGTCGAGTAGATCAGGCTCGACGCGTGATTGCGCGTCTCGGCTTCGTCGCGACGCTCCTTGTCGCTCGATGCTTGTGCCTCAGCATCGCGCACCATGCGATCGACTTCCTCTTTCGAAAGATTCGTCGACGCGGTGATCGTGATCTGCTGCTCCTTGCCGGTCCCGAGATCTTTCGCGTTCACGTGCACGAT
>JASHPC010000206.1 GCA_030038335.1 Vulcanimicrobiota bacterium | reverse complement strand
TGCCGACCCCGGCGCCTGTTACCGGTCATTGCGCGACACCGAACGCGCCTGCAGCAGTCATTGCCGCCGCGTCGGCTCCGCCGATTCCACCAGGCGTTCGCGCGGAGAGTATCTCGGCGACCGCGGCGATTCTCGTGAATCTCGATGAAAACGGATCCGTGACGAACGCGGAGATTGCACAGAGCACGCAGAGTCCTTCGTTCGACGCGCTTGCCTTAGAGATGGCGCGCGACACGCAGTACGCGCCCGCGAGGCGCGCGTGTATCGCCGTCGCGTCGACGTATCTCTTCCGCGTGCAGTTCTCCGCATGGTAACGGAGAACAGCGGCGCATGACGTTCGCCCAAGCGCTCGTCCTCGCGGCACTTCAAGGCGTCAGTGAGTTGTTTCCGATTTCGAGCCTCGGCCATACGATACTCGTACCGTCCGTACTGCAGTGGCATAACATCGATCGCGCGGATCCTACGTTTCTCGCATTCGTCGTCGTGCTGCATCTTGGCACGGCGCTCGCACTCGTCGTCTACTACCGCCGCGAGTGGTGGCGCATCGTCTCCGCGCTCGTACGCAGCATCGTTCGTGGACGTCTCACGTGTCATCGCGACGAGGCCGTGGGGTGGAGGCTCGTCGTCGGAACGATTCCCGTCGGCATCATCGGGTTCATCGCGCAAGAACCGGTGCGTCGCCTCTTCGGATCGGCGCTCGCCGCCGCGGGATTTCTCGCGATCAACGGCATCGTGATGTTCGCCGGTGAGTACCTTCGCCGCCGGCAGTACGCGCGCGCCAGAACGTCGCACACCATCGAGCACATGACGTACGCGCAGAGCGCCGCCGTCGGCGTCGCCCAGGCCTTCGCGTTGCTTCCCGGCATCTCGCGCTCCGGCGCCTCGATCGTCGGCGGCCTTCTCTGCGACCTCGATCATGAAGAGGCCGCACACTATTCGTTCCTGCTGGCGACCCCAGTTATCGGCGCGGCAGCACTGCTCGAGATTCCGCGCCTCTTCGCGCCCGGAGCGCACGTAGCGGCCATGGAAGCCTTGGCCGGCGCCCTCGTGGCGGGCGTCGCGGCATACCTCTCGGTGGCATTTCTCACGCGCTATTTCAAAACGAATGACCTGCGCCCGTTCGGGTGGTATTGTTTGCTCTTCGGCACAGCGTGCCTCGTTCTCGCATGGAAGGGATTAATAACGTGAAAGGTCTCGCGATCGTGCTCGCGATCATTTTCTTCGTCCTCGGCATTCTCTACGGCGTCGGGGCGATCAACGTCTTCACGCACTCGGGCACCGCGCACGCGCATCACATGTCGCATCTGGTCGTGCTCTGGATTCTCGCGCTGCTCTGCCTTATCTGGGCTAGGTTTCAGACGGCGCCACGGTGAGGCACGTCAACGCGGACGGCAGCGTCTCGATGGTCGACGTCTCTGGCAAGAGCTCGACGCGTCGCACGGCGCGCGCGGAAGCAGTCGTTCGCCTGAGCGAGACGGCATTTCGCGCATTGCGCGATGCAACGCTTGCGAAAGGCGACGCGCTCGCTGCAGCGCAGATCGCGGGTATTGCCGCCGCCAAGCGCACGGACGAACTGATTCCGCTCGCACACTCGATTCCGCTTGCCGGCGTCGACGTCCGGTTCTCGTTTGAGGAGCCGGACGCCGTGCGCATCGAGACCGAAGCCCGAACGATAGCGCAAACCGGGGTCGAAATGGAAGCGCTCGTTGCAGCGAGCGTCGCTGCACTGACGATTTACGACATGACGAAGGGGATCGATAAAGGCATCGTCATCGAGCGCGTCGCGCTCCTCGAGAAGACGGGTGGAAAGAGCGGATCGTGGCAGAGGACGTAAACGGCCGCTTCACAGCGGCACTCATCGTTCTCTCGGATCGAGCGGCCGGCGGGACGCGCGCCGACGCATGCCTTCCGTTGATGCGTGAAGGTCTCGGGCCCGGCTACGAGATCGTTCGCGAAGTCGTCATGCCCGACGACGCAAGCCGCCTGCAGGCAGAGCTCATCGAAATTGCCGACGCCTCCGTCGCGCAACTCGTGCTTACGAGCGGCGGGACGGGACTGAGTCCGCGCGATCGCACGCCCGAAGCGACGCGAGCGATCGTCGATTACGAAGTGCCGGGTATCGGTGAGGCGATTCGTGCGGCAGCGCTTCCAAGCGTGCGGACCGCGATGCTCTCGCGAGGCGTTGCCGGCGTGCGCCACCGTACGCTCGTCGTGAATCTTCCGGGGAAACCGAGCGCGGTCTCGGAATCGCTCGCGGTCATCGCGCCGGTCCTGCCGCACGCGCTCGAACTGCTCGCGGATCGCGTGACGGACGGCTGATCTATGACCTTCGATGACGCGCAGTCGTACCTGCTCGGACTCATCGACGAGACGCAGTCGCAGCACAGAGGCATGGGCCTCGATCGCATGCGCGCGTTTCTGCGTGCGCTCGGGGACCCGCAGGAAGCGTATCCGAAGCTGCACGTCGGCGGAACGAGCGGAAAGGGTTCGACGGCGACGATGCTCGCTGCGGCGCTCGCCGCATCCGGGCGCAAGACGGGCCTGCACACGAAGCCGCATCTCCATTCGATGACGGAACGCGCATGCGTCGACGGTGTCGCCGTCTCGCCACAACGCTTCGCGGATCTGCTCGAAACGATGATGCCGGCGATTGAATCCGTCGCCGCCACGTCGGGAAGGCCGACGTACTACGAGACGCTCCTCGCGCTTGCGTTCCTGCACTTCGCGCGAGAGCGTGTCGACGTTGCGGTCATCGAGGTCGGGCTTGGCGGCAGACTCGACGGAACGAACGTCATCGTGCCGGAGGTAGCCGTCATCACGTCGGTTGGCTACGATCACACGGACGTACTCGGCGATACGATCGAAGCGATCGCGCTGGAGAAGGCCGGAATCGCGAAGCGTGACGTCCCACTCGTCGTCGGAGCAGAGCGCCCCGAAGCGATCGCCGTCATTCGCGCGCATACCCGCGACGCCGACGCTCCCGTCATCATGGTGGACGATGTGACCGAGATCGCACCTCTCGACGGCGACGAGCGGCATTTCGAGATCGTCACAAAGCGCGCGCGATACGATATTTGTCTTCCTATCTTCGGAACGTTTCAGCGGCGAAACGCGCGCATCGCGGTTGCCGCACTCGAGGCGCTGCCCGATTCTCTTCGACCTAACCCGGCAGAAGTCGAGCGAGGGTTGGGACGCGTTGCGATGCCGGGCAGGATGGAAATCGTGCGAGGCGAGCCGACGGTCGTCTTGGATATCGCGCATAACGTTGAGAAGGCCGAGCATCTGGCGAGTTCGGTGCGCCAGCGATTTCCTCAGCGGCGCATCCGTGCAGTTGTCGCGATCGGAGCGGGGAAAGACGCGCACGCGATTTTGGAGGCGCTCGCGCCGCTCGTCACGTCGCTCGTCGTGACGTCGTTTCACGCGGCGGGCCGAAAGCCGCTTCCAACCGAGACGATTGCCAACTTCGCGCGGCGCTTCGGCATGCCCGTTTGCACGATCGACGATCCATGAGAAGCGCTCGATTTCGCGATTGCGCGCTGTGCCCCGGAGGACGTGCTCGTCGTCACGGGCTCCACGTTCGTCGTGGCCGCGGTTCGCCATCGCGTGCTCGAACGCGCGGCGCGCGTAACGATACATGGCTGAGCGGGGCGCTCTGGAGGCGAGAGGCACGCGACTCGAATGGGGCGTGCGAACGTACCTCATGGGAATCGTCAACGTGACGCCTGATTCGTTCTCCGGCGACGGATGCGTCGCGACCGATGCAGCGATTGCGACGGCGCAGCGGCACGTCGACGCGGGCGCCGATCTGCTGGACGTGGGCGGTGAGTCGACGCACCCCGGACATGCTCCCGTCGACGAGTCCACCGAGCTCGCGCGCGTGGTTCCCGTTATTCGCGCGCTGCGGAAGCGCTTCACAACTGCGTTGTTATCCGTCGACACGTCGAAGCGATCCGTCGCGGAGGCCGCTGCGGATGCGGGCGCCGACGTCGTCAACTGCGTGCAGCGCGCTCCCGACGAGCTGCTCGGGCTCGCCGCGGAACGCGGCCTCGCGTTCGTCGCGATGCACAGTCAAACGACCACCGAGTACGGAGGCAACGTACTCGACGAGGTCCTGCGCGTTTTGGACGAGTGCACGCAGCGCGGCGTGCAACGGGGGATACCGCGCGAGCGCATGATCGTTGATCCAGGAATCGGATTCGGGAAGACGGCCGAGCAGAACCTGATCCTGCTGCGCGGACTCGATCGCGTCGTGGGCTTGGGATTTCCGACGCTGCTCGGCGCGTCGCGAAAGTCAACGCTCGGAAAACTGACGGGGCGCGATCCGAAGGATCGCGTGGCCGCCACGGTGGCGACGAGTGCACTCGCTGCCGCCGCCGGAGTCGACATCGTGCGTGTCCACGACGTTGCTGAGAATCGGGACGCGGTGCGCGTTGCGGATGCAATCGCGCGCGAATGGAGACCAAGCGCATGGATCGCATAGCGTTACGAGGCGTACGCGTCTTCGCACGCCACGGAGCGAACCCAGGCGAACGCGACCACGAACAAGCCTTCGAGATCGACGTTATCCTCGATGCCGATCTCTCGCGTGCGATCGTCTCCGACGAAATCGACGATACCGTGCACTACGGCGACCTCCACGCGCGCGTCGCGACTGCCGTGCGCGAGCGTTCGCATGCACTGCTCGAACGCGTCGCCGCCGACGTGCTCGACGCCGTCTTTGAGGACGAGCGCATCGCACGTGCAACCGTCACGGTCGCGAAGCCGTCGATTCTCGATGGCGCGACGCCCTCGGTGACGCTGACGCGCGAGAACTCTCGGTATCGCGACGCGGGCGAGCGCGAGTGAGCATTATCGCGTACGTCGGCATCGGTTCTAACGTCGGCAACGCCGAGGGAAACGTTCGCCGAGCGATCCGTGCGCTCGGCGAAGCAGGCCACGTGCGCCGCGTCTCCGCGCTTCGGCGAACGCCGCCGTGGGGGCGCGCCGCGCAGGCGCCGTTCGTCAACGCGGCGGTCGAAATCGAGACGCTGCTCTCGCCGCGCACGCTTCTCGAAACGCTGCAGCGCATCGAGCGGCGCCTGGGCAGGCGGACGAGCTATCGATGGGGTCCGCGCGTCATCGATCTCGATATCCTTCTCTACGGAGCCATGCGAGTCGACGAGCCCGGCCTCGTGATTCCGCATCCGCGCCTCTTCGAGCGTTCGTTCGTTCTCGAGCCGCTCTCGGAGGTGGGCGCATCTATGCGCGGAAGCCGTCAGCCACCGGCATGAGCGACGAAAAGAACGATATCGCAGCGCACGTCCGCGCTTTAGCAGCGTTTCTCGTTGCAAACGACTTGCAGCAGATCTGCATCGAGCGCGAGGCCGAGACGTTCGAAGTTGCGCGCGCGCCGGTGCAGAAGGAGTCCCCGGTTCGAGCGCAACCCACGCCAGCTCCACGCGCCCGCGTCGAACAGATTGCCTCCGATCGCGTCGGCATCTTTCATTTTTCGCGGACTACTCCGTACGTCGGCGACGTTCTCGACGGCGATAGGGAGCTCGGATACGTGGAGCAGCTTGGAATTCGCAATCCGATCCGCAGCCGCGGAGCGGGTCGCATCGTCGCAGTCTTGCAAGCCGACGGCGATCTCGTCGACTACGGGCGGCCGCTCTTCGAAGTGGAGCGCTCGTAGACGGCATGTTCTCGAAGATTTTGATCGCGAATCGCGGCGAGATTGCCGTGCGCGTCAATCGTGCGTGTCACGGTTTGGGAGCGCAGACCGTTGCGATTTATTCGCAGGCGGACAAGGATGCGATGCACGTGCGCGAGGCCGACGAGGCATACTGCGTTGGACCGGGGCCGGTGGGACGTTCGTATTTGGACGTCGCGAACATCGTTTCGACGGCGCTGGCGACGAAATGCGACGCCGTCCATCCCGGATATGGGTTTTTGGCGGAGAACGCGCGCTTTGCCGAGATCTGCTCCGACCACGGGCTCGTCTTCATCGGACCGAAGCCGTCGGTCATCGCGGCGATGGGAGATAAGGCAACCGCGAAGCGCATCATGAAAGAGGCTGGCGTCGCGACGACCCCTGGCTCCGACATTCTCGAATCAGCGCAAAAAGCACGGGATGCGGCGAAGCGCATCGGCTATCCGGTTTTGCTGAAAGCGACGGCTGGCGGCGGCGGAAAGGGCATGCGCGTCGTCGAGCGACCCGAGGACATCGATCGCGCGTTCGCGAGCGCAACGGCCGAAGCCGAAGCGAGCTTCAAAGACGGACGCCTCTACATGGAAAAGCTGCTGCTGCAGCCTCGCCACGTCGAAGTGCAAGTTCTCGGCGACGAGTTCGGAACCGTCTTGCATCTCGGCGAGCGCGACTGCTCCGTGCAGAAGCCGTCGCATCAAAAGCTCATCGAAGAGGCGCCTGCGCCGAACTTGACCTCGAAGCAGCGACACGCCCTTCACGAGATGGCCGTGAAAGCGTGCAAGAGCGTCGGCTACACGAACGCCGGAACGCTCGAGTTCCTCGTCGCAGGCGACCACGTGTACTTCATGGAGATGAACACGCGCATTCAAGTCGAGCATCCCGTAACCGAGATGGTCTACGGCGTCGACCTCGTGAAGGAGCAGATACGTATTGCCGCGGGAGAGCGCGCTGCATACGTGCAGAGAGACTTGCAAGCGCGCGGGCACGCAATCGAGTGCCGCATCAATGCGGAGAACTCGCAGAACAACTTCGCGCCGGAAGCGGGGACGGTCTCGCACGTGGAGTTTCCCGACGGGCCCGGCATGCGCGTCGATTCGCATATGTACGCCGGCGCGCTGGTGCCGCCGTACTACGACTCACTGCTTGCGAAGATCGTCGTACACGGCGAAACGCGCGATGAAGCGATTGCGAGGATGGAGTTGGCGTTGCGCGAGACGACGATCGAGGGCGTCCACACGACGATCGCGCAGTGCGCGGAGATCCTTGCCACGCGGGAGTTTCGTGAAGGACGCTACGACATAACATTTCTTCCGCGCCTCATGGCAGGCGCCGCGAGCCGGTGACGTGGCCGCTCGCCGCCTTTGGCGCCAGCAGGCGTTGCAGGCGCTCTACGCCATTGCGGTCGGCCGGCGTGACCCTGCTGAGGCGATAGACGAGATCGTTGGGGCGCGAGCCGGTTCGGAGCAGCGCGAGTTCATACGCGACCTCGTCCTCGGAACGATCGAGCATGCGCCGGAGTCCGATGCGGTCGTCGGACCGCTCCTCGAGGCATGGACGATCGAGCGCCTCCCCTCCGTCGATCGCTGCGTCCTACGCATGGCCGCCTTCGAGCTGCTGAGGCGGCCGCAGACGCCCCCAGCGGTCGTCATCAATGAGGCGGTGACCCTCGCGAAGAAGTTTTCGACCGAGGATTCGGGCCGCTTCGTCAACGGTGTGCTGAGCGCGCTCGCTCGATCGCATGCAGGTTCGTAGCTAGTGTTTTCTCTTTTGGGACGAGCCGTCTTAGGCGTCGCCGCATATGCCGCGCGTCTCGGCCGGCGTCGCATTCTGCGCGGCGTGCTCGTGTTTCTGCTGATGGCGATTCTCTTCGGAGCCGGGCTCGTTGCGGGAATCGTCGCGTCCTATTCACGCAATCTGCCGGATATCAGCCGCATGGCCGATTATCAGCCCGCGCGCTCGACGCGCATCTATGC
>JASHPC010000205.1 GCA_030038335.1 Vulcanimicrobiota bacterium | reverse complement strand
TCCACCATACCGTTACCGCAAAACTCTGCCCCGCCAGGCCTAGCGCCCCCGCGTACAACGCCACCAGCGCCGCTGCAACTGCGATCCACCCCATCACCACCCCGGCACGACGCTCCGTAACAAACGTCGCCGCAACCACGCCCAATCCGCATACCGCAAAAAATACTATTACCGCAAGCAAAGGGCCGGCGTGCATCATCGCGTACTAACCCCGGCGGTTCGTTCCGCAGCGACGAGTAGTGCATGAATGATGGCAAGCGGCGGTGGCGGACAACCGGGGACGATGACGTCGACGGGGAGCATGTTTGCAGTCGCACCCTCCACGGTTTCGCTCTCTGCGAATATGCCGCCCGAAAGTGCACACGCGCCGACAGCGATGACGCGTTTCGGCGACGGCATCGCTTCGTACGTCGCCAAGAGCGCCTCGCGCATACGCTGCGTGCCCGGGCCGACCACGATCAGCGCATCCGCCTCGCGCGGCGTCGGCGTGATGAAGAATCCAAGACGATGCAGACTGTAATATGGCCCCGTCAACTGGGCGATCTCGCTCAAGCACGCGCTGCAGTCGCCGGCATCTACGACCCGGACATGCAGCGAGTGGCCGAAGGCTCGCCCCAAGCGCCGACTCGCATCGTCCACTGCTTCATCCGTGAGACTCGCCCACTCGTATCCACGGTTCCACGGCAGCGTTACGGGCGCGCGCGCGCACCGATAGCAGTTCACGCATGCGCCACGATCGACCGCTACTACGGTTCCCGACGCGTGCAATGCTTGTGTCGGACAAAGACGCGACACGCCACTTGCAGACGATAGGCTCCCGAGGTCCGCGCCCTCAGGCAAGCCGGGGGATACGCCTTCGGCGCTCTCCGCACGTTTGGGATACGCACTGCTCTTGACGCCGGTCGCCAAGCCGCGCAGGACCCAATCGCTCATCGGTCGCTCTCCGCAACGCAAAGTCCGAGTGTCGCCAACGTGATCGGAAAATCTTGAAAGCTGAAACCTTCCATTGCAAGGTGAAAGCCATACCAGTTCCTCAGCGACGGCGTCGCCATCTGATAGTGCACCACACGACCTCCTTCGTCGCAGCGCACCCAATGAAGCGTAATGCCTCGTGGCGCCTCAACCCACCCAAGACCACATCCTGCGCGTGCCGGTACGTCAGCTCGAACAGGACCATGCGGTAACGATGTCGACACCTGCCGCAGTATGCGTAGCGATTCGGCGCACTCTCGAAACAAGACACGGACGCGCGCCGCACCGTCGCCCTCAGATTCCTCGACCGGCGTAAGCATGAATCGTCGATAATGCTCGTACGGCTGACGAGCGCGCGCATCGCGAGACCATCCCGACGCCCGCGCCACCGGACCGACGAGCGCGTACTTGCGAGCGTCAGCGGCGGAAATCACTCCTATGTTCTCCAAACGGTCGAAAAACGTTCCGTCAAAGCGCAACGCTGAGCCGAGACGGCGCAAACGCGTGTGAATGCCACGTAATCGCTCGACGACGTCGCTGCATCGTGAATCGTCGACGTCGCAGGTAATGCCACCGATGGCCACGACTCCGAAGAGATAGCGGTGTCCGCACAACGCACCGCTCAGGCGTAAAAGCTCTTCTTCGAGAATTGACGCCTGGCTCGCCGCCACAATCAGCCCGGTGGACTCGCAGACTTCACGAATCGTGGCAACGTGCGACCGATAACGTTCGATCTCGGCGAAAAATGCACGCAGTGCCTCACCACGTTCTGGTGTGCGCGAGCCTCCGATCGCTTCGACGGCGCGCGCGAATGCCCAGCCATGCGCGAAGGCGGAGCGGCCGTTGCAACGTTCGGCAAGGAGAAGAGCATCATGCGTCGTTCGTCCCCGTGCGAGACTCTCGATGCTGCGATGCTTGTATTCAAGCGTGTGCGATGCGCGAAGCACGTTCTCGCCACACGTCTGCAACTCGAAGAGCGCCGACTCCGCGGTTCCGCTATAGACAGGACCGATAGGCATGATAAACGAGCCGCGCTCTTCCGCGGGCGCACGTTCGGCTTGCAGAAGCGATTCAAATCGAATACCCACATCTCTCTCGATCGCGCGCTCGTACGCTTCTGCGGCAGGCATGACAAGCGAAAGCCGCGTGTAGTCCCCGTTCTCTCCGCGCATCGAGTCGAGCAGTATGAATCCTTCTTCTTCCGCGCCCTCGAGTACGTAATGCAGCAGCGGCGCGCCTCTCCGTCGCTCGGATACGATCATACTGAATTGGTAGCCGCACTCAGATGCCAAGCATTCGGCGACGACACGTAACAGTTCGCACGGTGGTTGCACGACGGTCGGAGAGGAGGCGGAATCCGAGTACACCGCCACGCGGTTACCCCAGTAGCGCCCTAGCGTATTACGTAGATCCTCCTTGCGCGCCGCAATCATTGCGCCAGACCCGCAGCTGCCTGCTGCAGCAGTGCGTGGAGCGGCTGTGGCATCACAAGACCAAGCGCTACTGCGGGGATGGCCCCGATCACGAGCGACACCGTGCACGCAAGCGGCAGTCGCGCGCGACTCGGCGTTCTGCCGTGATTCGCCACCGGAGCAAGGCCGAACACCATACGATTCACTTGCGCCAGCATGCCAACGAACGCAATGATAATGAAGAGCGCTAGCAGCGAGGTCGTGACGTACTGCCCTCTGGCAAGCCCGGCTTTGAGGACATCGAGCTCGCTCGAGAAGACCGCAAACGGCGGCGCACCGGCAATCGCGAGTGCACCCAGCAAGAGTGCCACTCCCGCGATGCGCGACCGTTCGACGAGACCGCGAACCGCCGTGATCTCCCGCGATCCCGAGAGCATCAGGACAGCTCCTGCGGCGTAAAAGCAAAACGACTTCGTAAAAGCATGGTTCACGATTTGCCAGATGGTTCCGTAGGCGGCCAAGGATCCACCGATCGCAGCAGCGGTTAGAATGATTCCCATGTGCTCGACGGTTGAGAATGCGAACAACCGCTTGTAGTCGTGCGTCTGCACGATCAGAAAGGCGGCGACGCCCACCGATACGAGTCCAAAGATGACGGCCCAGAGACTCGCGTGCACGAGCGGCGTCTCACGCACGATCGGCAGTAACCGCAAGATGACGTACAGCACGACCGTCGTCTCAATTCCGGAAAGCAGCGCGCAGACCGGTGAAGGCGCTTGACTGTGTGCGTCCGGAAGCCAGGTATGCAGCGGAACGAGACCGACTTTTGCACCGAACCCCACGAGCACGAGGAGAAAGCCGACCTGCAAAAGCGGCGCTGGCATCGTTCCGGCGACCGCGCGAAGGCCATCCCACGTGAAATCGCTCGCGTGCGCAGCTTTCATCGCCCAAAAAAAGACGAGAAACCCTAGCACGGCTATCGTTGCTCCGAGCAACGTGATCGTCATGTATTTCCATGCCGCCTCGAGCGCACCCCGCGTGTTTTCGAAAGCAACGAGGAATATTGACAAAAGCGTCGTCAACTCGACCGCGATCCACGCAAGCCCTGGCTCCACGACGACGGGAATCAAGAGCATCGATACGACGAAAAGATTGAAGTTCGCGTAATACACGCGCGACGAGAATGCCGTTTCGTGGCCGAACGTACCGACGTAGCCCCATGAAAAGAGCGCGGCGAGCGTCGTAACTGCCGTAATTACGCAGAGTAGTACGGCGCTCAGCGCATCTACTGCGACCCAGTGCGGAAACGCAATGAGCACTCCATGAGCGGCAATGCCTGCTGCGATGTAGAGGCTGACGATCGTAGATGCGAGTGCGGCGATGAACGTCGCTTGTGGCAAGTAACGCTCGCAACGCGGAAAGGCGCCTAGCAACGCCGCAAGCAACGGGAATGCCGGAATGACGAAGAGAATCACCAGATCGACTCTTCTCGCAAGCTCGTCAGGCTGCTCGTTTCGGTCGTTCCGATCTGCTCGTGCATAGCGCGCGTGAGTAGTCCTACAATAAAGGCTAGCAGCGGAATGTCGAAGGCTATCGCGAGTTCTGCAATGAGCGGAAAGTCGGGTGCGATAGAGATGCCTGCTAGGAAGGCGCCGTTTTCCATGGCGAGGATGCCGAGCAACTGTGGAATGGCTTCGCGCCGGATCGTCACCTGATAGCCACCGAGAAGCAAACCGGCAAAGCCTACGACAACGTTTGCGGCGCCGAGCGTCGGCCCCAGAGCGACAGCAACCAGCGGCAAGGTAACGAGATACGCGAGAACGCTTAGTACGACCGCGGCAATCAGCGATAACCTCGGATGCACGGTGCGTGGCAGCTCGCGGATCTCGTAAATTCCTCCGGGGACGAGCCGCGTCAGGACAATCGGGATTAAGATTGGCTTGCTGATGAAGGTTACGGCGCCCAGTGCGAGGAGCTCCCAGAGCATCGTGCTTGCTCCGAGGGTGAATGCCGAAGCCGCGAGACAGAGCGATTGCGCGACGAACGCCGTAAGTACGCCCCTCACTTGGCGTGCTGCGATCATGCGATAGGAAAAGAAGAGAAATCCACCGAGAAACAATCCGTTGACGGCGTATCCGAGCGGCATGTTCCGAGCCTATGCCCCGACCGCCCGGGCCAACATGGCGAACAACGAAACGACGAACGCGCCGGCTGCGTAGTCGGAGATGCGAAACAGCCGTAACTTCGCAAACGACGACTCGATGATGGCGAAGACGCACAATAGTACGAGCAGCTTCACGAAGACGAGCGCTATCGCAAGTAGCAACGGTCCGATGCTGGTAGTCGAAGCAAGTCCCCAAGGCGAGACGAGCACGTTCACGAGCACGATGGAAACGACGAAGAAGCGCAGGTATCCGGCCCATTTCACGAGCGCCGCGCCGGGTCCCGAATACTCCAACGACTTCGACTCGTCGATCATTGCTAACTCGAAATGACCCGAAGGATTGTCGACCGGTATTTTGCCGGACTCACCAATGAGGATGGCAACGAACGCGACGACGAGCAGAAGATGAGAGGGCGCAAAGAAGCTGACCGGCGGATGTACCCAGACCTGCTGCACGATGTATGGAATCGTTGAGTTTGCTGCAAACGAGACGGTGAAGAGCACCATGATCGCGACCGGCTCGAGCAGAAAAGAGACCATCCGCGTTCGGCTCGCCCCCATTGCCCCGTATGGATTTGCGGTATCGACGGCGGCAAGCACGAGAAAAAAGCTGCCCAGACCAAAGATGAACCCGACTGCCAGCATGTCGCCCACAAAGGCAAAGAAGAGCGGATACGTGGTGAGCACAGGGATGAGTGGCACGATCAAAAGCGGCGTCACGAACGCTACGTATGGCGCCGCACGAAAGATCCAGGTCGTCTCCTGCGAGACGACTTCGTCTTTATGGAATCGTTTCCAGAGGTCGTAATAAGGCTGGAAGATGCTGGGGCCGCGCTTCGCCTGAATGAACTCCTTGAGACGATTCAGGATACCGGCAAGCAACGGTGACATGAGGAGCGCCACTGCCAACTGCAGGACATTTGCGGCGATCATCCATGCCATTACTCCCTCCTTCTCACATCTCAGACAAACCGATCGTGTGCGAAATCAGGAGCCGTTAGCCCTTACGGGCATGCGGGACGGTGAGCTCCATCACCGTTATGCGCTACATAGTATGTATCGCTATCCCTAGGCTATTTCCTCTCCGGTGAACACGCGCTCGTACAGATCGCGTCCGTAGCTCGTTTCCAGAGGTTCACCGACGACGATTTTGAAGGTCCGCGTGCCGTTCTCCAATCGCTCTGCACGCAGGCATAGGACCGACGGGTCTTGATCCCGACGCAACTGCGCAGCAAACTCATAAAGATGGGTTACGAAAAAGAGCTTGAGGCCGCATTCGGCGAGCGCCTCGACGACTTGCCGCGCGATCTCCGAACCCTCGCGCTCGTTCGTGGCCGCAAAGGACTCATTGAAGAGCACGAGAGCGTTGGGAACGGCGCGATCGACGATCTCGCTCATCCGTTCCATCTCCTCGTCGAGCTTGCCGCTTAGCATAGAGGGATCTTCTTCACGTCTGTAGTGGCTGAAGATATCGGCGCATATATTCGCCGTAAACGCGCGCGCCGGAACGAACATGCCGCATTGCATCAATACCTGCGCGATCCCGATGGCACGCAGGAACGACGACTTTCCCCCTTGATTGGCGCCGGTGATGATGAAGACCGAACGGTCGTCTCCGTCGAGATCGTTCGTCACGACGGAACGACCGGCACTCAAGGCAAGAGAGGCATCGTATAGGTCGTGCGCCGTATGCTTGCGCTCCTCGACGGCGACGATCTCTGGGAGACATGTTGGCATGCCTAAATCTTGCAGACGCGCTCGCAGATTGAGGCATCCGACATAGAACGCAATCTCGGCGCGCAGCGCCGCAAAGAACGCCAAAACGTGGTCGGCTGATTGAGCAGCAGTGTTTGCCACGTCGTTGATCGCAACGTCTCGCAACTCCGAAAGCGCCCGCATCCCGCTCTCGTCGCGTGGTGACAGTTGGAATGAGTACGTACCCGCCGCCGAAGTCTGGAAGATGCGCGACAACCATCCAGACTGCTGGTTCTGGGGCGCCTCACGTAACACGTAGCCCGTTCCACGATTGCCGTCGCCCAGCTGTACGCTGACGAGAACGCCATGCTCAAACTTCAGCGCGCGCAGATGTCGCTCGACGAGTTCGAAGTAGTCATCGCTAAGCTCCCTTTGGAGCATCGTGAAAAGCATTGAAAATCCGTCGGATCGGAACCGTGGCGCGCCTTCGTCTGCGATGCGGCGAAGGCGCCGCAAACTCGCTACGAGCATGTGCAGAAGCTCGTCTGCGCGATAGAGCACAGAACCGGGACGTCGCGCGAGTGTCCCAAACCAGAAGCTCTTGCGTTCCGCTTCCATCGTCTCAACGGCGAGGTCGTAGACGGCGCGAATGGTTTCCGGATTCGAAATGCAGTCGGAAAGGATGGCTTGACGATATCGAATCGTGTCGCCGTCTGCGACAAACTGCTTCAACGCTTTCTCGGCAACGTTGCCAAGCCATGCGTCGCCCTTTGACATTGCCTCTACCAGTGTCGAAAGATCGACGTCCGACGCGAGCGCATCCCGATCCGCCCGAATCGGCGTCTCAAGAGCAAAGTCTTGGTCGCGATACATGAGATGGACGTTCATGCGCTTCGCGTCAGCATGCGCTGCTTGATTTTTTCAAATGACAGCCCGTGTCTCTCGGCAACGGAGATTGCGTAGGCTTTGCCTTCCGCGGGGTGGCGCACGACCTTGTACGTACGCACGGCGGGATCGGCTGGATCGACCATACTGACCATGCTCACGGTCTTTTCGCTCAAGGATGCAAGCTCGTCGAGGAACGTGACGCAAAGACAGAGCGCGTCAAGCTCCAGCACCCGTTCGAACACGCGCTGAGCGAGGAAGACGGCATCCTCTAGGGATGTCGAACTGAATATCTCATTGAGTATGATGACGCTCTTCTGCGTCGCATGTTCGAAGATCTCTCGCACGCGAACGAGATCATCTTCTAGCTTGCCTCGCTGAACTTCGGCAGACTCTTCACGCTCGAAGTGCGTATAGATCGCGTCCGGAAGAAAGAGGCCTGCTCGCGTCGCCGGGACTGGACATCCGATCGATGCTAAGTAGTGGAGCTGTCCGAATGCACGAGCGTACGTCGTCTTTCCGCCTTGATTCGGCCCAGAAACCACCAAGACGCGCTCGGGTCCACGAAGCGTGACGTCGTTGCTTATGACGATCGTGTGGCGCTCTCGAGCTGCTATGGCAAGGGCAAGGTCAAAGACCCCGAGTGCCTCCGTCTCCTTGCTCGTCTCCGAGACAACGGGAAAGCAAAACTCCAAGCCTGTCCCTTCGAACGTTCTTGTGAAGTCGACGTAAGAAACGTAGAACTGAACCTCTCGGTCGAATCGCCCGATGATGCGATCGAGAAAACCGCCGTGCCGTTCGGCGAAGCTGCTCAGCCGCAAGAACACGTCGGGTTCGAGAAGTGCAACGAACTCTAATATCTTCTCTTCGACCTGGCTCATCTGGGCGGCGTTCTGCAAGTCGACGAAATAATTTTTGACGTCAGACTGTCGAAACTTCTCGAATACGTGCGCAATCTCTTCGCTGTAATCTCTTTCATCGGCGTAAGAACGCACGCTAAATCCACCCTCGCGAAGCACGACGCAGTAGCACACATTTGCAAGGTCGCTCGCGAGCGCGCGAGCCTCCGCATCGAGCTCCGCGAACTCTTGCGAGCCCGTATAGCCATCGAGATACGAGAGGAGGCTGCGCAAGCCCGCCGACCGAGGTTGGCATTGCGAAAGCTCTTCTCGAAGCTTCTTCACCGCGCGGCAGTATTCGTCAACGGCATGAAGCTGCCACCGATCTCTCTGTCGCGGATCGCGTAGCTTCTCGGCACGCGAAAGCCTCCGTCGAACCGACTGCATCCGCTCAGAAAATGCCCTTACGCAGCGTGCTATGCCACCGTTTTGAAGATCGCGCATCACCTCTTGGCGATACCGTACGTCCTCCGCTGCCGCGAGCGGTGCATAGAAGAACGGCGCAAGATCGTACTCCGACTTGCCACTCGTAACGGTCTCGACGACGAGGTCGAGATTCAGATCGCGAAAGCACTCGGGAACGCCGCGCCGTGGCGGCTCGCTACCGTCCCTAAAGAGCACGCTTTCGAAATGTGCCGGCGTTTCGATGTCCCTCACGTCTGATGTGCCCTCCGTCGTCCTCGTCAAACGACACCGTAGGGGTCATCAGCTCAAGGAGCGTGGCGAGGGAACCCCATCCCCGAGAAAGAGCTATGCGACAGGCGCTGCGGCCGTTGCTATCTTCTCCAGCATCGCACGACTGAACTGTGGCATGTCCTCGCCGCCGCGCGTCGAGACCCAGTTCGAATCGTTGACCGTCGGCTGGTCACGATATAATCCGCCCGCGTTGCGAATGTCGTCCATGATAGAGGGCGCGCCCGTGAGCTGCCGGCCGCGAACGATCTGCGCGGATATGATCACCTGTGCGCCGTGGCCGATAAAGAGCAGCGGTTTCTTCGCTGCCTCTAGCTCGCGAATGAAACGCTGAACCTCACGGTTTCCGCGAAGCCGATCCGGAGAGGTTCCCCCCGGGATCAGCGCTGCGTCGAAGTCGTCTGCCGTGCAGTCCGCAACGAGCTCTTCCGCGCGCGACGTCCCGCCGTCGTCGAGCCCGCGCTTTCCACGGATTCGCTGCCGCGCGCGGTCGTCGAGGCCGACGATCGTTACGATCGCGCCAGCGTCCTCGAGGGCGCGACGCGCCTCGGCAAGATCTTGCTCCTCGTAGCCGTCCGCGATGAGCGCGGCGATACGCTTTCCTTCTACTCCTTGCATCGGGCCCTCGATTCGCGTTTACCCCCTCCATGCCTGTTCCGGTCGGCTCATCCGAAGAGGCCCCGAATGAGGCCACCGTCGATCGCGATCGTTTGACCCGTGACGTAGCGCGCGCCCTCACCGCAGAGGAATGCAACCAGCGGTGCGTACTCGTCGGGACTCGCAACGCGGCCGATCGGGACCTCGCGCTCGGCTGCGTGACGCATCTCAGCGTCATTGGCGTAAAGCGATCGCAGACGATCGGTCGCGACACGCCCGGTCGCGATCGCGTTGACGGTGACGCCGTCGCGCGCGACGTCGTTCGAGAGTGTCTTGAGGGCCGCAACGAGAGCCGTCCGGTATGCATTCGAAAGCACGAGATTTTGAATTGGTTGCTCGACGGACGTCGACGTGAGGGCGATGATGCGGCCCCACTTGCACGCGCGCATCGCCGGCAAGACTCCGTCGACGAGGTCGAGCATCGCGCGTAACGTGCTGCGATAGGCAGCGTCCCAATCGCTGCGACCGATCTGTTCGTAGGTCCCCGCTTTAGGACCGCCTCCGTTTGCGATCAGGATGTCCACGGCGCCAATCTCCTCGCGGATTCGCGAAAACATGGCCGCCACGGAATCCGGGTCCGTCAAATCCGTTGGCACGGCGTGCGCCGACGTGGCTCCCGCTGCGCACGCCCGTTCGGCGACGCTCGAGAGGATATCGGCGCGACGCGCAGCGACGACGACGGTCGCGCACTCCGCGGCCAGAGCGAGAGCGACGGCCTCCCCGATCCCCGAGCTTGCGCCGGTCACGAGCGCGACTTTGCCGCGAAGTCCTAAGTCCATGGCCCATTCTATCGGGTGCGACGAGCCTGCCCCTGCGGCGACGCATCCCCCTTGCGGTGAGCCCGCCGAGGCTGATATAGTAGCGCGGTCGCCGAGGCGGCTGCCGCTGCACTCGAGCGAGGCTTTCCTGATCAAGGAGTAATCGACGTGCCGCTCACCAAGGAGCAAAAGGCAGAGATCGCCGCCAAGCACGGCCGCAACCCGAAAGACACGGGATCGGCAGAGGTGCAAATCGCCGTGCTCACCGCCTCGATCAATCAGCTCACGGAGCACCTCAAGACCCATAAGAAGGACCACCACAGCAGACGCGGTTTGCTGTTGCAGGTAGGTCGCCGCCGCAGCCTTCTCAACTACGTTCAGCGGACGAACCTCGAGCGCTATCGCGCGCTTATTTCCGAACTCGGGTTACGCCGCTAGCTCTCTGAGCCGCTTCGAAACGTCGTCGAACGTTTCGAACGCGTCGTAGTTTACGCCCAAGCGATCGAGATATGCAGCGAGTGGACTCGCGCGCTTCGCGAATCTCACGTCGGCTACGAGAGCCATGCCAAAATCCGATTCGTCGTCGCCGATGATCGCAGTTCGGAAGCCAGCCTGCATTGCCGCCTCGACGTAAGGCTGTTTTGCATTGCCTTCAGCCGTCGTATCCCGGAAGAGAACGCGCCAGCCGTCCGGCCGAGGGTCAACGCCGTTGGCGAAGACGGGCAGTGCCCGTACAGCATAGCGACTGAGAAGACGCACGATGAGCGGCTCGATACCCGAGCTTACGATCGTCAACGAGATTCCTTCGGAGACGTATTGCCGGTAAAACCGGCAGAAGCTTTCGTCGAAGTACAGCGTGCGTGCAACTCGTTCGTCGGCCTCTTCGAGCGAGCACGTGAGATTGCACGCTTCGCTCGCGATTCGTTCGCGAAGACTCATGAGGCCTCTGCTGCGCGCCTGCGAAATCTGCTCCAAGACGTCGTCCTTGCCGTACGATCGGAGCAGAGCCGCCAACATGTCCTCACTCGTGATGGTACCGTTGAAATCGCTGAAGATTGCGAGGGGAAGACTCTGTCTGTTCACGCGTCGGCCCGCCGAAGTGCGATCCTGGCTCGGGCAAGGCTCGCCAGTCCGCGCCGAGCGACGTCTCGGCACGCAGCGTTGACTGCATTTTGCAACGCTGCCCGGACCCTCGTGCCGAGATCGTCGACCCATGCGTCGACTTCGTCGAGCATGATCTCGCGTTGTGGAAGCACGTCTCTTTCGTTCTCGATTCTCAGATGTGGCAACGTGATGCGACGACGATAGGGGCTGCGAGCGCGTTCCGATGCGGCCGCGAGGGCCGACGCATAGATGCCGAACCGCGCTCGAAAGCGCACGTCCGCGTTCGCGAAGACTTCGCGCGCACACTCCATCGCTATCCCCTCGGCATACGCGCGCAAGAGAGCCTGCCTCGCGTATGGCTCGAGCCTGCCCATCGAGGTGATCTCGGCAGTGAGACGTTCTCGCGCGTCACGTAACGGACCGGCTACGAGGCGTCTGACTGAGGCGAGATCCGCACTGCAACCTTCGCGCAGAAGGGCAAGTGCGGCGCGCTCGTTCTCGCGAAGTGCCGTTGTCGCGGCTGTAACGTCCATCTGAACTCCCACAGCAGTCCTATAGGAGCCATCAGCCGTACGGCCAAAGGCGAGCTCCATCGCCGTACGTTCATCTTCCCGGTACGAGCGTTTGATTTCCTTTACAGTCCGTACCTCGAAGCAGCAGACGCGCGGTCGCTAGCGAATATGTCTGTCATGGACCAAACGCTGGGGAGCGTTAGCGCCGTTGGTGCTTCGCAGATCGCTGCAGTCATGGAAGGCGACCATGACGCGCGAGTCGGCTCGCTGGTAAAAGCCCGAGCGGATGGCATCTCAGTCGTCGGCGTCGTCGCATCCATAGAACTCGCCGGCGGCACGAAGCGCCGTATGCTCGGCATCGATCTCCTCGGCGAAGTCGCGAAGACGAACGACGGCCTCGCATTCCGGCGCGGTGTTTCGCAATACCCATCCGTTGGAACGCCCCTGTTCGCAGCAGATGCAGCCGACTACGCGGCCGTCTACGCGAAGCCCGCAGTTCCCAGCATCCTGCTCGGCACGCATTACGACGACGCGTCGCGCCCGGCATTTGCGCTCACCGACGATTTGCTAAGCAAACACTTTGCCGTCCTTGGTTCGACGGGTTCTGGGAAATCGTGCTCGGTCGCGCTCATCCTTTCGGCGATCCTCGCAGATCACCCGAACGCGCACGTCGTCTTGCTCGATCCACACAACGAATACGCAACCGCCTTCGGGGGCGTTGCCGAAGTCGTAAACGTTGACACGCTGCGCCTCCCTCTGTGGCTTCTTGATTTTGAGGAGGCTTCGCGGACGCTCATTCGCGGCGGAGCCGTGCACGAGCAGCAGTCACAGGCGATCATTCTGAAGGACGCGATCACCTGGGCGCGCAGAAACTATGCTGGAAACGATCCGTCCGTTCGTTCCATCACGGTCGATACGCCGGTGCCGTTCAATCTCTTCGATCTCATCCGTTTCATCAACGACGAGATGGGACGGCTCGGGAGGCCCGACAGCGCGACGGCATATTTACGGCTGCGCACACGTATCGAGTCAATGCGAGACGATCGCCGTTTCGACTTTATGTTCTCGAAGCTTGGTGAAGACGCGCTCTCCGAGATCGTGGGCAGACTCTTCCGCATCCCGGTAAGCGGCAAGCCGTTGACGATCGTCGATCTCTCGGGCGTTCCCGCCGAGGTCACCGACGTGGTCGTCTCGCTTCTTTGCCGCATTCTCTTCGATTTCGCGCTGTGGTCGGACCACGATGCGATGCCTCCGCTGCTTCTCGTCTGCGAGGAGTCACAACGCTATATTCCTGCCGACGAGCGCGTCGGGTTTGCCGCAACGGCCCGCGCGATAGCGAGAATCGCAAAGGAAGGGCGCAAGTACGGGCTTTCACTCGCGCTCGTCTCGCAGCGGCCCTCGGAACTCTCCCCGCACGTGCTCTCCCAATGCGGCACGGTGTTTGCGTTGCGGCTCGCCGACGAACACGACCAGCGATTCGTTCTCAAAACGCTGCCCGACGCGCCGCGCGGTATGCTTCGCGCCCTGCCGAGTCTTCCCAC